>CAJUTW010000013.1:0-26784 GCA_910589335.1 uncultured Bacilli bacterium
TAATGCATTTTTATTATCGCTTAGGAAACTGGAATTTACTTTTCTACTTCACGATTTTTTTTATTTATTTCCTCTATCTTATCATTAATCCATACATTCAGTTGTTTCTCTAAAGTAGAAAATCCACTTTTAGTCTCAACAATTTTATGTCTATATTTATCAATATTTTTATAATTAAATTCTTTTATACTTAATTTCAATCTTTTATTACTATTATCAATTCCAATTATTTTTGCCTTAAGTTTTTCATTAATTTCTGCATAATCTTTAACATTTCTAACAAAAGCATTTGAAATTTCCGAAATATGAATTAATCCTGTAACATTATCTTCTAAAGATAAAAATATACCATAACTCTCTATTCCAGTAACAACTCCATCTACAGTATCTCCAACTTTATATTTCTCCATAAATTTTCTCCTTAAAAAATATTATATCATATAATATTTACTAAGTAATTAAAATAATGCTATAATTCTTTTGGTGATTAAAATGAAAAAAAGTGAAATAGAATTAAAAATAATTGCATTAATTGATAAAATTAGACCTTTTCTAATTAATGATGGTGGAAATATTGAATTTATAAAATATGAAGATAATATAGTTTATGTAAGCCTATCAGGGGCATGTAAAGATTGTGCTATGATCGATATTACGTTAAAAGATGGAATAGAAGATTTAATAATTAATGAAATTGAAGAAGTAAAAGAAGTTAGAAATATAGATTGATTATAGCCAATCTATTTTTTTTATTTCAAAAAAAGTACTTACATAAGAAATAATTTTTTTCAAATAAACTTCATATTCCCCACTTCTTGAAATAACTTTATATAATATATCTTCACTTTCTTTTAACATAATTACTTTATCAAATAAATCAAAATAATAATTTGGATATAATAATCTAGCTATTACTAATTCATAATTATAATAATCCCTATATTTAAATAACAATTCTTCTATATTCATATTCTTATATAGATTATTATAGAATATAAATTTTAAATACTCTGAAAAGTCTCTTTCTTTAATATCGGCTTTAATATTTAATGGATTAAATAGATTAGTTTTATTAAAACATTTATGCTCAACAAAAATTACATCTTGATAATTCTGATAATCATACAAATAATAAATGGCCATCTCAAGCATTCCTAAATAATAGTTTATACTTTCATCTATCAATTTATACTTGCCAACTATATTAAGATAATAATACTCTATATAGTCGCTTTTATTAATCCATAAATCACGCCACATAAGAGGTTTTAAACTATTTAATGATAAAGTATTTAATTCTATATTATAATCCTTATATCCCTTCAAATTATCTTCTAATAAAACATAATATCCATCATTCCATTGTGTAATAATAGAATCATTTTTATTAACAACAAAATTATAAAAAATATTATAATCTTTTGTCATATTATATTGCTCAATTACTTCATCTAAATTATCCACTTTTTCTAAATAAAAAACCCTATTATTATATTTTATAATAATTTTATCTAAATTCTTACAATAAGAAAAATCATCAAAACCATAATAATATTTAACTAAATTCTTAATAATATCACCAATATATTATATGAAAAAAGAAGGAAATTATTTCCCTCTTGGCTTTTCTAAATCTATTCCACTTGTATCAAAAACTGAATTCATCTCATTTATCGCTTCAACTTTTGCTTCTAAATTTTGACTTGTAGTATCATATTCTCTATCTAATTCACCAATTTGTTTCTCATAATAATTTAAATCTTGAGTTAAAGCATCAGTATATAAAGCCATTTTTTCATAAGTTTCAGTTAAAATATTAGTAGCCTCTGAATCTTTTGCTTGAATTTCATTTACTTGAGCTGCTTTCTCTTCTGCTAATTTTCTCAATTCAGCTTGTCTTTTTAATAACTCTTCAGCTCTTCTTCTCATATTTTTTGCATCTTCAGTTGAAATAGTTGGATTATCTATTGCTTTAAACATATCCTTAGGTGTAGCTTCTTCAAAATCAAAACCTATATTTTTAGGTACTGCTATATCAGAAACATCTTTAAAATAAGATGAAGCATCTCTCTCAGGAACAACTATAGCCTCTTCTCCTCTTAAAGGCGTTGCTTCAACAACTGAAGAATATTGTACCTCTGGCTTTATATCAGAATCTGTAACTGTAGTATTAGTTTGAGGTACAAAAACCTTATCCATAGAAATTGCTGGAAGCATAACAGGACTATCTGCTATTCTAGATTCTTCAATTTCTTGTCTGTATTCTCTCTCATACTTATCAAAATCAATTTCTTCTCTTGCTTGCATTATTTCTTCATCTGTCATTGGAGTATAATTATATACCATTCGATCTTTATCATCTGTTGTTGAACTACCATTTAATGGATTTCCATCCTTATCATAATTTCCAATCTTTGCTGCTGTACCCATTCTTGAAACTTGATCAAAACTTCCAACACTATTCATATTCATAGCATCTTCTATTGTTTTTTCAACATCTTCTCGAGTTACTAATTCTGAATCTGTAGAAGCTGAATTTACAAGAGAATCACTTATAACAGCTTCTATTTGTTCTCTCTCCATTCCTTCTGAAGCACCACCAGGCATTACAGGTACTCCTTTTTCTGTTTTCCAAAGCTTATCAATTAAAACACTTTCAATATCACTTCTACTTATTACTCCTTCAGAACCAAATGAAATTGGTGATGCTTGTGAAGTAGGTTGCCCTACCCCTTCGCCATATGAACCAGACACTTGATTTACTACTTGATCAATTGAAGAAGTTGGATTTGCTTGAACTTCACTAAATCCAGTATTAACAGCGTTCTTAATTTCTTCTGAAGTCTCATCTGATGGCATAATATTTAAAGAATCAGAAGTTTGTTTAGGCATATTGTTTTTGTAATTATCAATAATTACAGCCATAGCAGCACGTTTTAATTCCATTGCCTTAGCTTGTACCCATTTAGAAACTTTTTCAGGTCTATCACTATACATTATGTTAGCTTCTTCTTTTGCAATTTTTAAAGCATCATTATCTATTTGTTCAAAAATCTCACTAGATAAAAGACCATTTTGATCTAAAACAATACTATCAGCATTCTCCATAAATTGTTCTTTTTTTTGTTCTAATTTTCTTGCCAAAATATTATAATATGTTTTCGTTACACCATTATATGATTTTGGTTGTAGTTTAATTTGTTTAGATTCAACGCCTTTAAAAACATTCATTGTATTATAATATTTTTCTAAAATATTTATATCTGCATCCTCAACAAATCCATTAGCAGACATACTACTTTTATTATCCATAAAATAAACCTCCTTTTAACTATTCAGTTTTTGACAATTTACGTAAAACATCCTTAATTCTATTCCACTCTTCTTCTCCATCAACACCCATTAGTCTAGGATCTCCAGCCGAATAATCAACATTTGAAACATAAACTGTTACATTATCATTTTCATCTTTTTCATTTTTTGTATATACAACATACTCTTTCTTAGTATCTTTAAATTCAAAAGCCAATATTACTTCAACTTCTTCAGTAGAACCATCAGTATCAACAATTCTCATCTTTCTTTTTTCCATTTCTTGAATATCTTGATTTTCCATGATAAATCCTCCCTTTACTATTCATATAATATAATTCTATCATATTTCATTATAATTACAAGTATTTATTTTATTTTTTTTAAAAGAAATACTTTTGAACCAAAACTACAATAATTTTTTATATATTCATCTAAATTTTTTATATCATTAATATCCTTTACTTTTTTATTATCACTTTTATAAAAACCTTTTAGACGAACTTTTTCATAGGCATAATCACCAAAAATAAAATCAAAATCATCAAAATACTCTGTTATTTTTTCAACCAATTCTTCTTTTTTTAAACAATCATTATCATTTCTAATTACTTCATAATTTATTCCATTAACTTCTATTTTATTCATATTTTTACCTCTTTAGTAATTATAACATATTTCTAATTTAATACACCATTATAATAATCAGGAATTTCACCTTTTATTATTTCAATTGAAATTGGTTCTTTAACCACTATATCTTTCCTTTTAGAAGTAAGAGGCATCGATGCATGTTCTCTAACTTTAACAATTACATCCATCTCAACTATAACATTATTTATACCATATTCTTTTATTTTAACATCAAGTTCTGCATTAACTACTCCTGTAAAAGTTAACTTTATAGGAATAGTAGGCCCAACATTAGCAAACAAACTTGAATTTCTAACTGACCCCAAACTTATATCACACAGTATTCCATTATCCATTTTTTTAAATTTACCATTTCTAAATCTATCAACAACAAATAAATCTGGTATATCTCCTGCTTCTAAATTCATAAGTTTATCATGAACATATAAAGATATTTTATCAGTAAGTTTATTTATACTTTGCGTCTTATAAGAAATATGTCCATCTTTTAGACCTTCTTGCAAAATATTTTTATAATCTTCACTACTCATAACTTCACTTACTGCTCTATTAACAATATTACCAGTTAATCTTTCTACTTCAATATTAATATATTGGTCTAATATTGCATTTACCCTTTTATCTATATACAAAATGAAAAAAAAAGTTGCTAATAAAACTAATCCTAAAATTATTAGTAATTTATTAACAAAACTTAATCTTTTTTTACTAATATAACATCTTCCCCAATTTTTGTTATATCTTGCCAAAATATTCTAGTATCACTTTCTCTATTTAATGAAAAAATATTCTTTCCTTGTGAAGTTATTAAAGATTCAATATTTCCATCACTTCTAACATCACAATCAACAATATTCCCCATATTTCTTCCTGAAGTAACACTAACTATTTTTTTTGATTGCAAATCAGATAAACGCATATTATCACCTATCAAATAATATGAAAAAAATTTTACTTTAATACTTTTTTTAATTCTTTAATTGCTTTTTTTTCTAAACGTGAAACTTGCGCTTGACTAATATCTAATTCCTCTGCTATTTCCATCTGTGTTTTCCCAATAACAAATCTTTCATCTAAAATAAATTTTTCTCTCTCTTTTAATTCATCAATAGCATTATCTATTGCTAATCTATTACTTAAATCAATAGTATTTTTTTTATCTTCTATTTGATCATATAAATAAATTGTATCCCCACCATCATTATAAATTGGCTCATACATACTAACAGGATCCTTTAAAGCCATTAAAGCATTACTTATATCATATTCACTTAAATCAAGTTCCTCTTTTATTATATCGATTGATGCTTCAAAACCATTTTTTCCATAATAATCATCCCTAAATTTTATTATTTTATAAGCATTATCTTTTAATGAACGACTTACTCTTAAACTACTATTATTATCTCTTATATATCTCTTTACTTCCCCCAAAATCATTGGTACAGCATAAGTTGAAAATTTAACATCATAACTTAAATCAAAATTATCAATTGATTTAATAAGACCAACACAACCTATTTGAAATAAGTCATCTAAATTCTCCGCCTTATTATAAAATTGTTTTAAAATAGATAAAACAAGTCTTAAATTCCCTTCAATTAACATATCTCTAGCAAACAAATCCCCCTCATGCATCTTTTTAAATAATTCAATCATTTCTTTTTGATCCAAGCAAACAAGATCACTTGTATTTATACCACTAATTTCTACTTTATATTTTCCCATAAAAAAGCTCCCTTCATCTCATTTATGAGACAAAAGAAGTTTTTTTATACAATTACTTATAAATTATTCTCTTTTGAAAATTATTATCATTTGCTAAACTATGAGCTTCTTTAATATCTTGACTTTGCCACTCATCATCAAAACTTCTTGCAAAATAAATAGTATTTGGATAATTATGAACCAAATTTTTATATTCTTCTGTAATTTCCTTTGAACTTTTATCTTTAGTATATGAAAATTCATAATAAGAATCATGACTTTCTGCAAAAACAACTACACTATTTCTATTTCTACTAAGAGTATTAGTTAAAACATCCAAATTTTCTGCATATAATCCTATTAATTCTTCAGATGCAAAAATAACTTCTCCATAATTATAAGTTGCTTTTTTAAGACTTCCAAAAACTCTAGGAAAAAAATCACATCCTTCTTTAGGAGTTTTTATACTTTTACAAGAATCGAATCTAAATCCTTCTACTCCACAATCAATTAATTCATTTAAAAAATCAATTATCATATTTTGTAAATCCCAATTTTGCATATCAAAACTAGGTAAACCTGCACAATAATTTACAACTTCATATCTACTATCCCAATTAGTTATTAACTTTTTTTCTCTAAAAAAATAAGGATTACTAGTTATTTTCTCATCTACCCTCTCATGTGGTGTTAATCCACCATCATTACTACCAGCAACATGAGTACATATTACATCAGCATATATAGCAATACCTCTTTTTTTAGCTTCACTACATAATAACTTTAAATCATCCTTTGATCCATACTGGTTTCCAATTGAAAAACCACAAGGCTGATAAGACAACCACCAATTATCAAAACCATCTTCTTTTAAAGGTTGAAGAGGATTTATTTGAATTGCTTGAAATCCCTGTTCCTTAACTTTATCTAACACTTTTAAAACATCTTTTAATCTCCAATTTAATAAATGCAAAATTCTCATTCTTTTAACCTCCAACTATACACTATTTGTAACATAAAAAATAAAAAAAAGAAAGAAATTTAATCTCTTTCTAAAAAATCATTACCTTTATGAGGTTCTTCCATAAGTAAATTATTATAATTCTGTTGTCTTAACGCTTCATATATTACAATAGCTACACTATTTGAAACATTAAGTGCTCTTACTTTATCAGTCATAGGAATTCTCATACAATGCTCTAAATCATTTTTTAAAATTTCTTTTGGAATTCCTGTTGATTCTTTACCAAATATAAAATATAAATTTTTATTTGACTCATTACTATAATCAAAACTTGTATGTGGTTTATGACCATATCTTGTAAAATAAAAATACTCTCCTTGATTTTTACTAACAAAATCTTCAAAATTTTCATATATTTCATATTCTAATTTATCTATATAATTAACACCACTTCTTTTTAAATGAACATCATCTATAATAAATCCTAATGGTTTAATTAAATGTAATTTCGTATTAGTTGCAACACACGTTCTCATAATATTTCCAGTATTCTGAGGAATCTCTGGTTGATATAAAACTATATTATTCATATTATCCTCCGATATAAAAAGTATTATTCATCTTCACTTATTTCATTTAATTCTAAAAATTGTTTAGTATTACCAATTGTAAGCTTCTTATTTTTTCTTCCCTGTAATATCTGTGAAATTTCTCCATCTTGAAAAATAACAAAAGCAGGATAATTAGTAGTCAATTTATTCTTAAACTTAAATTTATCATTAAAATCATTAACAAAACTTTCTTGATCTAAATTAGATAAATTTAAATAAATAATAGTATCCTTTAATTCTTTTTTTTCTATTAATTTTTTTAATTCTTTTTCATAACTTCTACAAGCATCCCAAGAAGCAGTACACATATAAATTACTGTACTAGGATTTTCCATTAAATAATGATCTAAATCATCATAAGTAATTTCTAGTAAAGAATCTCTAATAACAGGAATTTCTTTTTGATAATCATCATAAACTTTATACCATTTACATAAATATAGAGTTAAACAAATTCCTAGCAAGAAAATAACTATCAAAATAACATAATTTTTAAACCCTTTTTTTAAACCATCCATATCTGTCAAAAGAATCACTCCTTACACTTACATTTTAGCACATTTTATAAAATTTTAATATATGATTTTAATTTATTGATACTTCTTTACAATATTTCTAATAGTAAAAACATCTTCATCAAAAAAATCCAATCTAATACAACAATTATTAATTTTTTTAGATAAATCATTATTTATATAATTAAGAATATAAGTATTAATACCATCAAAATATACAGGAAATTTTCTATTTTTAAAATCTATTAAATTATATTCATAACTATTAACATTTATATCTAAAATATTTCCCTTAATAATCATATTAAAAACTCTTCCGTAACCTAAAATTTCAAAAGATGTAAAGCCAAATTTACTTATATATTTCTCTAAAAAATCTTCAATTTCTAACTCATTAAGCTCAGGAGATAACGTAATACTTTTAATATTCATCTTATTTAAATAATAAGCAGTATAAATATTTGTAACATTTAAAGAATAATTTAAAATAACATCTAAATTAGAAAAATCAAAATATTCAGAAACTAAACTTCTCTCCATTAATTTATTAGTAATATCAAAACTACATCTTTCAGTCATAAAATAAACCTTTTCATTATCTTTATATAAATCATATAACTTTCTTTCAGCAACATAAACTCTATCTACATTAAGTTCTAAACAAACATCAAGTTGTTCTTTATTTCTAACTAAACAAGAAATATTATTATTTTTTTTATTATGTTCCATACTTTTAGTAAAAACTACTTCTTTTTTTATAACTTCAACTTTTTTATTTTTACGTATTGAAATTAACTTATCAACTAATTTTCTTCTCATCTCATTAATTATTTTTATAGGTATAAAAATATTATCATCTAAATCAATTAAAAATTTATTACAAATAAAAGGACTATCTCCCAATTTATTAAGTTTTTTAATAATATCTTCTTTTGTTGTTGCTATTTTTAAAGCTTTAAAAATTGCATCTTCTTCTAAACTAAATTTATCTATCCCATCACTAATTGTAATTTTTAATTTTTTTCCTAATTTAGCTTCCACTTCAAATAAAATATTTATTCTTTTTTGATCAATATTTTGAAATTCTTTATTTAATAAATAATCCTGAGTTTTTACAACAATATCATTTTTTTCTAAATTGATTTTATTATCAACATAACAAATATCATTAGAAGAATTAGTAAGCATCATTTTTTTATCGTATAAAAAATTTACAACTAAGCCACTTTTACTTTTTAAAAATCTTATTGCATCATATTGGTTTAATTGATATCCATTTTGTAATTTGATTTTTATTTTATCTTTATTAACATCTATTACTTTACCAATTTCTAATCCTATATGATTTGGAGAATCTATATTTAATAATTCTTTATCACCAGCATTAAATAGACGCCCTTTAGTAAAATCTCTATTAAAAATAGTTTTTAGTTTATTAGTTTCTTCAAATAAATTTATCGCTTCTTCATCTATTAATTTCCTATAAAATCTTGTAATAAAACCAACATATAAAGGACTCTTCATTCTCCCTTCTATTTTAAAACTATCTATACTGCTATTTAATAATCGTTTAATAAATGTAGTAGTATTTAATTCTTTTGTACTAAGTAAATATTTTTTCTCACTTAAAATTTTTCCATTTTTAACTAAAGTAAAAGGCATTCTACAAGTTCCTGTACACTCTCCTCTATTACCACTTCTACCACCTAACATACTACTCATTAAACAAAGTCCTGAATAAGAAATACACAAAGCACCATGAATAAAAACTTCTTTTTCTATTGAAGTATCAATACTATCTATCTCATCAATACTTAACTCTCTTGAAAAAACAACTCGCTTAACACCTAAATCATAAAATAACTTACAAGTTTCCTTTGAAGAAGTATTAGCTTGAGTAGATGCATGAATTTCTAAATTAGGATACATCTCTCGAAGCAAACAAATCATTCCAAAATCTTGAACAATTAAAGCATCAACTCCATTTTTATGTAAAAAATAAGCTTGTTTTAAAAAATCTTCCACTTCATTATTTTTAACTAAAGTATTCATAGTAACATAAACTTTTACGCCATATAAATGACTAAATTTAATTGCTTCTACTATTTCTTCATTAGTAAAATTCGTTGCAAACTTTCTTGCTCCAAAACTTTTACTTGCTAAATATACTGCATCACAACCATTAAAAATAGCTTGTCTTAAACACTCCATATCTCCAACTGGTGCAAGTAATTCCTTCTTCTTCATAAACGTCACCCTTTTTTGAAAATAGTATAACATAATCTATTAAAAACTTTCAATTAATAGCATATAATTAATTATGAATAATCAATCTGAAACAATTAAACGTTTAACTTTTGAAAATTACATCTGGATAATTTACATAGTAATTGCTATTGGAAATATTTTTGGAGATGAATTGATAAAAAAATCCATCACTAATCATGATGAAAAATCTAATAATTTAGCTAATCATATTTTTACAATAAGTTTAATAATTACTATTTTAATATACTTCTATTTTTTAGAAAGAAATATTTATGATTATAAAAAACACAAAAATAGCAAAGCTTATCAAATTAGATTATTTGGAAGTATTTTAACTTTTGTAGGAATAATATGTTTTTTATATTTTCAATTAAACGTCTCTAAAGAAAATGATACAGTCTCATCCATTTGATTTTAAGTTTTCAATTTCTTTATTTAAAGCATTAACCATTTTTTTAAGCATTGCAATTTCTCTTTCCGTATTCCAATTACTAGAATTTAAAGTTTGAGGATTTGAGATATGCCCTCTTTCTTGTTGAACCTGCTGATAAAAAGCATTGGTTGATAAAACTTGTGCCGTTAACATCAACCAATTACCCAAAGCATTTTGTTCATTAGCTGTCAAATCATCAATCAATAAATATCCCACTACAACAGCACTAAAAGAAAATGCTTTAGCAGGTATATTAGGAATTATACTCATTTCACATCACCTATAAAATTATATTATTAAACTAAAAAGAATATATTTTAATATGAATGAAAATTTTAATAGATTAGAAGACATCAAAATAGAAAATAACATTTGGCTTTTATACCTTGTAATTATAGGTATTTCTTTTATTGCAAATGAATATGAAAAAAAATACTTTTTATATAATGATCAAAAAGCTAAAGAGATATATCGAATTTTAACCATTATAATATTCGCAACTGTAACTATCGTTTACCTATATTTCGCAAAAGATGGTTATGACAATGTTAAAAATTTAAAACCTTGGGATGATAAAAGAAAAGTTAATTTAACTAAACTTAATTCCTTAGCTTCAAATCTAATTTTAATTGCAGGTCTTATCTTTTTATATATTGCTATAGTTGATACTGAACTAGATGTCGAAATTGCTTTTAATTAAAAAGAATGATTATTATAACCATTCTCTAAAAATTTACTTACTTTTAACTTTTTCTTCTTCAATAACTACACCAAAATCATTAAATTCTAAATTACCATTTTCATTACTTGTTATAACTTTAAAAAAAATAAATCTTATCTATGATAATGACCTTTATCTGGATTATTAAAATCATTACTTTTAAATAATTCATCTAATTCTTTAAAAAACTCTTCAAGCTTTTCATCCTGTGTAATAGTTCTAATATAGCTGTCGCCATTTTCTTTTATACCACATCTAATTTCTACAGCTGGATTATCTTCGCTAATTTTCTCTGCACCTGGAAGAGTCCTTGCATAAGCACCTAAAAATTTTTGATATTCCAAAAAACTTTTTCTCTTCTGTTCTTCTTCTCTTTTTCTAGCTTCTATTTCCTCACTAGTTGGTAGATTTTTAAATAAATCACCAAACAAATCATCAAATTGCTTATCAAATTTTTCATCATCCATAATATTCACTCTTTCCCCCTAAATATTGCCCATATTATATATTAAATTATTCTTTTTGTCAACACTCCCAACTATATAGTAGTATTAAAAATGAAAAACTCTAACTAATTTTCCATCAGTTAGAGTTTTTCTTAATTCAAAATTTATATTATTCGTAGTTATCAGCTTTAACTTCAAAATATGCTTGTGGATGAGCACATACTGGACAAACTTTTGGAGCTTCTTTTCCAATACAAATATGTCCACAATTACGACATACCCAAACTCTATCTCCATCTTTACTAAATACCAAATCACCTTTAACATTTTCAAGTAATTTTCTATATCTTTCTTCATGTGCTTTTTCAATAGCTGCAACTCCTCTAAATTTAGCTGCTATAGCAGTAAATCCTTCTTCTTCAGCTACTTTTGCAAACTCATCATACATATCAGTCCACTCATAATTTTCACCATCAGCTGCTGCCTCTAAATTTAAAGCAGTAGTAGGAATGTCTCCACCATTTAATTCTTTAAACCACATTTTAGCATGTTCTTTCTCATTATCAGCAGTTTCTAAAAATATTGCTGCAATTTGTTCATATCCTTCTTTTTTAGCTTTACTAGCAAAATAAGTATATTTATTTCTTGCTTGAGACTCTCCTGCAAATGCAGTCATCAAATTTTGTTCTGTTTTACTTCCTTTTAGTTCCATAATTTTTACCTCTTTCCTTGACAATCTAAACAAACTCCTTCATAAGTTGTGTAAATTTTACTTATCTTAAATAAATATTTATCTTCGACTATCTCTTTATTACATTTATAATCATCATCAAATAAATCCATTATTTTTCCACATTCACAGCAAACAAAATGATTATGAGGAACTCTATTCCCATCATAATGAACACTATCTAAAAAAGTAATCTTATCTATATAACCTTCTTTAACTAATTTATTAAGATTTCTATATATTGTAGCTTGACCTATCCCCAACTTTTTAGCATTAATTTTATCGATAATTTCATTAATAGTTGGATGACTTTTATCTTCTACTATACTTTTATAGATTATCTCCTTTTGTTTTGTATTTCTTGTATTCATAATAACACCTTATTGATAATAATTATCAATATAATTATAACACTCTAAAAATTTAAGGTCAATAATATCACTTATTTTTTTAAGTAGAATATTATAAAGTAGGTGATTATCATGAATTTAAAACATAAACCTTTCTGTAGATGCAATACATGTAAAATAAGAAGAAGGAGTAGTATCTTCTTCCTACTTGGTATTTTAATTAATTTAATTATTATTTTTTATCAATTACTTATCTTAATATTTATAACAACTAAACTTAATGTAATAATTTTATTTTTTGAACTAATCTTTATATGTTTCTTCATTTTCTTTATTTTTTTCTGAAGCAAAAGAAAGTGTCAATAAAACATAATCAACAATCTTTTTAACCATCAAACAATCCTGATAATTATTTTTAGTAAATACCACTCTTTCAGGAATACATATAACCGCAAAAAATAAATTCACTTCATCTTGTGCTAACTGATATTTACTATTGTAAAATGAAAATAAACTTAAAAAATCAACATTAATAGCTTCTTTTCTATAAAAACTAATTAAATCATAAACAACTAAACCCTTTGTAGCATCTTTATAATCTATAAAATAACTTCTATCTCCTACTCTAAAATTATTTAAACTAACATTTTTAATTAATAATACTTCTCTAACATTTCTATTTTCAATACTAAACCAATTTTCTAAATTATTTTTAGCTATTCTAAGTAATTGATAAAAACTACTTATATTTTTTAATAACAAATATTGAGCAGGAGATATAAACTCTATACCTTCTAAATAATCTTGTAAATCTAAATAGTACTTCATTGTATTATCAATTCTAATATTTAACTCTTCATATATTTCTTTAAAATTATCATGATTATATTCTACATAAGTAGTAGTTTTTAAATGTAATATCGCTAATGCATAAATTAGCTCTTTTGCTTTGATATATTTATCAGTTATATTATCTTTATAATATGGATATAACTCATAATAATCATTATAATTATTTTCAATAGGTAAAAAATAATCATATCTTACTTGATTTAAATAATTAAATAAATGTTCTTTATCACTATCTTTCATTTTCAACAAATAATTTGACTGATCAGAATTAATAATTACATAATTATCTAAATATGTTAACTTTTTAGTTCTTATATCATATTTTGACAAACAATCTTTTATATTAATCATTTAAAATTGGTATTATTAACTTAGTTCCAATATTTAAATCATTTAAATTATTATATTTTTCTATCTCTTCTATATTAGTATTGTATTTTTCTATAATAGAATTAATAGACTCATTTTGTCTAACAATATATACTAAAAAAGTTCCATAAGTTTCTTTTTCCTCTTTTAAATTAATAAATAAAGAACTTTCTTTCTCTTCTTTTACCATTATTTCTTCTTTTTCTTCACTTTCTTTAATATCCATAATTTCTTCCTTTTTAGAAACTTCTTTATTTTCTTCCCTTTTAACTTCAATATTTTCATCTTTCTCCTCTTTTTCTATTTTAGGTAACTCCATTTCTTTCATATTTTTGCTATCACCATCACATTCTCTTTCTTCTAAAGTAGAACTTCTAACTTCTTCTAAAATTTCTTCCTTCTCTTCTAACTCTATTATTTCAACTCCATCTACTTCTAATTCAATATTACAAATCATAGTATCATCATTTTTAATTTCATAATAAAAATCTACTATTTCTATCTTAGCTGTACCTAAATCGATTTTTTCACTTAAAGCAATCTCAGTTGGAATTTTATAACTAAAATCCTCTTCTAATCTAGATGCCTCTGTTAACTTATATTTACCTGTTAATAATAAACTTCCTTCTACATTAGAACTATCAATAAACTCTAAATCATGTTCTAATGATATTGCACTAATTTCTCCTATCATTGTAGGAAATTCAATTTCTTTTTGAAAAGCAACTTTCTTTTTCATATTTCCCTCCTAAAAAAGAATATGAAAAAAGAAGAATAATTATTCTTCTTACTTTAATTTTTGTAAATTAGCTTTTGTTTCATTAGAAAATTCTCTATTTGTTCTATTAAATGGCCACCCTTTTTTAGCTAATTTTTCAATACTATCAATAACCAACTGTTTTATTTCATTATTTTTAAATAATTCAGGAATTACTTCTATAAAATAATTAATACTTGCTAAAAAATAATCATCTGCATCCTTAATTAGTTCTAAATTATTCTCAACTATTGCTTTATAAGCCACTGCATCATATCCAAGTGACTCTAATAGAATTTGTTCGGAATCCATTTCTACTTTTCTACAATCCTCTTGATATGCTAAATAATTATTTTTTAAAATATTTTTATAACTTGTATCATAACATTTAATTTGATTTAAAAAAATTATTATACTATTTATAATTTCTTTAATATCAGAATCATTACTTTTAAATCTATTTATACTAATGATTCTTTCTATTTTAGAAATATATTCATCTTTAAAAAGTAAAAATGCACTATCAATTTCAGAAAAAACAGCAATTGTATCTAAAAATACTAAAAAATTAGTAGTGTTTTGATAAAGATCTTCCAATTGTTTTACAGATAAAAACTCTAAATGATTTCTAAGTAATAAAACATTATAAAAATCATCTAAAGAATATTTTTCGTTCATTATATCACCTCTTAAATATATAATTATATATATCAGAATAATTACTTACTTTAATAAATTCAATATCATTTTTTATTTCTTTAGGTATTTCTTCTAAATCAGCTTCATTTTCTAAAGGAACAAAAACTTTCTTTATTGAAGCCCTATGAGCTCCTATAACTTTTTCTTTTAATCCACCTATTCCAAGCACTCTACCACGCAATGTTATTTCTCCAGTCATTGCTACGTCTCTAGATACCTTCTTATTTAGTAAAAGACTAATTAATGCTGATGTTATTGTCACTCCTGCTGATGGACCATCTTTATTTACAGCTCCTTCTGGAACATGTATATGTACATCATTTTCTAATAAAATTTTGTTATCTATATTAAATTTATCCATGTTTGATTTTATATAGTCAAGAGCAATATGACAAGACTCTTGCATAACTTCTCCTAAAGAACCAGTAAGAATTAAATTCCCACTTCCTTTAAATAAAGTAGCTTCAATTGGCAAAATATCTCCACCAAAAACAGTATATGCCATGCCATTAACAACACCAACTTCATCTACTTCTGAAGTTTCTGTATATAAATATTTTTTCTTTCCTAAAAGTTCTTCTACTACAAAAAAATCTATATTATAAAAAACCTTATTTTTATCTAATAATATTTTTTTTACTATTTTTCTAAATAGTGACGAAATCATTCTTCCTAGTTCACGTACTCCTGCTTCCTTAGTATAATTTCTTATTAAAAGCATAATAGCCTCATCTGTAATCTGCACTTGTAAAGGCGTAAGACCATGCTCTTCTAAAGCTCGTGGTATTAAATGATTTTTAGCAATATCTAATTTCTCATATTCTGTATAGCTAGAAATATTAATTATTTCTAATCTATCTTTTAACTCATAAGGAATTTGTTCTACATAATTAGCTGTTGCTATAAACATAACTTTTGATAAATCAAATTCTTCTTCTATATAATGATCTGAAAATTTACTATTTTGTTCAGGATCTAATACTTCAAGTAAACTACTTGCAGGATCTCCTTTTATATCTTTTGTCATCTTATCTATTTCATCAATTATAAAAACTGGATTAGCTGTACCTGCTTTTCTAATACCTTGAATTATTCTACCTGGATTTGCTCCAATATACGTTCTTCTATGTCCTACAATCTCAGCCTCATCATTAATACCACCAACACTAATTTTAGCAGTATTTCTATTCAAACTTTTAGCAATACTAAGTGCTAAAGATGTCTTTCCAACTCCTGGAGGTCCTACTAAACATATAATAGGACTTTTTAAATTATTTGTATTTTGTTTTACTGCAAGATACTCTATTATTCTCTCTTTTGCTTCTGTTAAAGCATAATGTGAAGAGTCCAAAATATTTTTAACTTTATTTAAATCATCTGTATCTTTAGTAAACTTATTCCAAGGAAGATTAAGCATCCAATCTAAATATTCTCTAAGCATTCCCAGTTCTGGAGAATTATTATTTAATGAATCATATCTTTCAATTTCTCTTTTTATTTTATCTTTTACTTTTGTGCTACATTTTAGCTTATTAATTTTTTTTGTAAAAACTACTACTTCAGAATCTTTCCCTTTACTATCTCCAATCTCTTGTTGCATTAATTTTATTTTTTCTCTTAAGAAATACTCTTTCTGACTTTGATTAATTTCTTTTTCAACTTCTAATTCAATTTTTTGTTCAAGTTCTACAAATTTTAAATCTCTATTCATATCAGCAATTAAAAACTTACATCTTTCAATAGGATCAACTGTAGTAATATATTTCTTTTTATCGTTATATTTTAATGGTAAAAAACTTACTATTAAATCACATAATTCATCAAGACTATTCATTCCATTCAATTGTCCAAGAATTGCATTTCCCATATAAGGAACTTTCGCAATATAATTTTCTAAAGATTTTATTAATATATTGAAATAATTTTTACACTCATCATCTTCTTTAATCTCTATTAATTTATAATCTGCCTTAAAGAAATTACAATCTTCAACAAAAGATGATAATTCTACTCTACTTATTCCCTCTATTATAATTCTAGTCTTACCATTAGGAACATTCATTTTTAATTTTAATTTACCTAAAACACCATATTTAGGAAAAGAAGTAATATCTATAT
This sequence comes from uncultured Bacilli bacterium, assembly GCA_910589335.1. Taxonomy (GTDB): domain Bacteria; phylum Bacillota_I; class Bacilli_A; order RF39; family UBA660; genus UBA3789. The sequence goes on from CAJUTW010000013.1 coordinate 17,507, forward strand.
TCTCTTCATCTATAGGATTAACAATTAACATTAAATCATCTTCAATTTTATTAACTATATCAATCATTTGACTATCATATAGATTATCATATTCAATTCTTACTTCATTATTTGGAAATATAACCATATCATTAATAATCAATACTAAAAGTTTATTATTCAAAAATAGTCCACCTCCAAATTTTTAATATTGCTTTCTATTATAAATGAAGCATTAAATAAAATCAAACGTTTTAAGTATTTTTTTAACTATTTTTATCAATAAAAAAATTAAATAAAAAACTAAGTATTTTAAAACTTAGTTATCTTACGAAATAGGCTCAGAATATGAGAAAATATATCTATTATTTGACTCTTCAAAAACAATTTTATATAAAGTACCTTTCATAATATTACTAGCTAAATTCTCATTGATTACGTTTACTCCCATATTATTTTCATATACTAAATCAGTAATTTGCTTTTTCTTTGCTAAATCATTATATCCATATCCTGTTAAAGGATCTACAAATATAACTCTTTGATATATATTTATCTTTCTATTTTCTTTTTCAGCTCTCATAATTTTAGTTATAGTATGATGAGGACCAGTTGTACATCCACATGGATTTTCTTCTAAATTTAAAACATTATAAGATTTTTCTATACTATTATATTGCCATGGAGGACATGTTGTATAAGTATTATGTAAAAAATCATAATTATGACCAATAATATCACTAATTTCATCCTCTAAAGTTTGATCAGTAAATGCACTATAACCAAGTTCATCAAACAAGTTTGCTAATGCCATATTATAAATTTCTTCACTAGAAAAACTTTTAGCAGTAACTTTTTCATCTCTCAAATAACTAAATTCAGTACCACAATCCATTCTACGATTTATTTTCTTTAATAAACTTATTACTAATGCATCATCCACTTCTAAAGATTCTATATTATTTTTACTACTAATAATACTATTATTAGAAACTGTATTATTATTTGAGAAACCTTTATCATAAACAATAAATCCACATAATCCTAAAATTAAAATTAATAAAATAACTTCCAAAATACTAATACCCTTCTTATTCATTCCTATCTTCTCCTTATAATAAGGATACCATGTAAATAAAAAAAAAGAAAGCCCAAAAAGCTTCCTTTTGTCAATTTACATTATTTATTATACTCTTTTAATAACTCAACAACTTTTCTCATTTCTAAGTCATATTGAATCATTTCTATTCCACCAAATTCTTTTAAGAAATCTTCCTTATCCATTTGATATTTTTTAGCTAATTCTAAAGCTTCTTTATTTGCTTCTTCTAAACTAACTTCAACTTTTTCTAAATTCATAATTTCTTCTAACATTAAACGATATAAAACATTGTCAAAAGCCTCTTTTTCCATTTGACTTCTTAAAGCTTGTTCATTAGATTGTGTAAATTGATAATATAAATCTAATGAGATTCCTTGCATTTTAATTTGTTCTTCAAATCTTTTCATTAAACGATTAACTTCTTCATTAACCATTTCTTCTGGAATATCTACATCAACATTCTTACCTACTTCTTCTAAGATTGTATCAACATATTTATTTTCTGCTTCCATCTCTTTTTGAGATTTAATAGAATTTTTAATTTCAGCTTTTAATTTTTCTTCAGAATCAATTCCTTCCATTCCTAAATCTTCAAAGAAATCTTCTTCTAATTCACGTGCTTTTTTCTCTTTTATTTCATTAACTTTAACTTTAAAAATAACTTTAGCTCCAGCTAAATCTTTTGAACCATAATCCTCAGGGAAAGTTAAATCTAAATCTTTTTCTTCTGAAACTTTCATTCCAATTATTTTTTCTTCAAATCCTGGAATAAAAGTATTAGATCCTATTTCTAAAGAATAATTTTCTCCTTTACCACCATCAAAAGCTTCACCATCTTTAAATCCTTCAAAATCAATAATAGCAATATCACCATTTTCTACTTTACCATCTTTTGTAACAAGTTCAGTATATCTTTCTAATAAGTGACCAAGTTCATGATTAACTTCTTCTTCACTAACTTCAACTTTTTCTGGTTGAATATTTAATCCTTTATATTTTTTTACATTTACTTCTGGTTTAGTAATAATTTTAAATACATATTCCACACCATTCTCATCTAAGCTTTTAACATCAAATGCTGGTTGTACAACAGGAACTAATTTCGATTCTTCAAGTGCTTTTAAATAAGCTTCTTGTAATAACATATCAGCAGCTGCTACAAATAGTGCTTGTTTTCCAAATTTTTTCTCATAAACATTTCTTGGAACTTTACCTTTTCTAAAACCATCAACTTTAACATTTTTTTGTTCTTTATTAAAAGCTTTATCGATAGCGTTATTCCACTCTTCACCTTCAATTTTTATATTGATTTCATTAACATTTTTATTTTTAAGTTCTTTTTCTGTATTTTTTGCCATATATTTCCCTCCAATGACTAATATTATACAATATAATTTAATTTAAAACAATATCTTATATAATTAAGTTTAAATTTTAATAAAAAAAGAAATATAATTCTATTTCTTCTTACCTTCACTTTTATTAATAAATAACATAATACAATTCCATGGCATCATCAATATTTCTTCAATACTAAAACCTAAATATCCATATTGACCATGAATAATTCCATTTTTCTTTAATAATAATTCTACTTTTTTCATAGCTCTTATATCACCAATACCATGTGCATCAAATAAAGCCACTAGAAGTTCATTAAAAGATTTAAATTCTAATCCAGCTTTTTCAAATAAATCTTTACGAATATCTTCAACTGAAGAAAACTCCATTAAATATTCTTCTGCATCACTAAAGCCCATATTCTTTAAAGATTCAATTGATTTTTTTATATCTTTACTATGAGAATTTGGTCTTGATGAAATCGCAATCAAAATATGCATAATTATTTTTCTTACTTCATCATCTAAATAAAATTTTAATAATTGATCATTTTCTAATAATTTTAAAGAATTATTTTTTTCACTACATAATTTTTCTATTTCTTGTCTAAAAGCTAAATTATATTTACTATATTTCTCTAATTTTGTAATTTGCCTATCGTAACCTTCCAAAACGTTATATTCTAAAATAGATTTAGATGATTTTCTAATTTGAGAACTATATTCTTCAAATAATTTTAATTTTTTTTCCATAATATCACCTTTCCCCCTTCAAATTACTGCATATTATATCACATTTTTTTTATTTTTATCAATAAACAATTCATTAATAAAGCTTGTAAAAAAATTACTTACTTCTTCCAAATAATTTTCATTTTCTACAAAAAACTCTACCACTTCTTCACTTGATACTCTAAATGCTTCTAAATAAGAATCATTAATAACTTCTAAAGATAATTCACTACCTATTTCATATAGTGAATCTCCTTGTTTTACTAATATAATTTTTTCTGGAATTTTAACTGCTTTAAATCTTCTAGATATATCTTTATTAACCTCTTCAAGTTCTATTAAAGATAATAAATCTTCATTTTTTAAAAACATAACATTTTTTTTACTATCATATAGTTGATTATCAATATTAAAAAGACCATCAAATAAACTTATTCCATCATATTTAATATTTTTTGTAGTAACTGGTACTAAATAATAATTATTCATAATAAATCTCCAATCTAAACAACATTACTTATCATAACATAAAACAAAATAAAAAAGACATATAAAATTATATGTCACTTATTAATATTATTTTCAAAATTCCAAGCATCTTTACACATATCTTCTAAACTTTTTGAAGCAACAAAACCTAGTTCCTCTTTTGCTTTAGTAGGATCAGAATAACATTCTGCTATATCTCCATCTCTTCTAGGTGCTATCTTATAATTAACTTTTTTTAAAGTTGCACATTCAAATGCTTTAATAAGTTCTAATACACTATAACCTTGGCCAGTACCTAAATTATAAACAAATAAACCTTTCTTTTCTTTTTCTAATTTTTCTAAAGCTTTAATATGACCAATAGCTAAATCAACAACATGAATATAATCTCTAACACCAGTACCATCTGGTGTATCATAATCATCTCCAAAAACATTTAAACATTCAAGTTCACCTTTACACACTTTTGTTATATAAGGCATTATATTAGCAGGTATTCCATTAGGTCTTTCTCCAAGTAATCCAGACTCATGAGCACCAATTGGATTAAAATATCTAAGAATTGCTATATCCCACTCCTCATCAGACTTATATAAATCATTTAAAATTTGTTCAACAAATAATTTACTCGTTCCATAAGGGTTAGTAGTACCACCTATTTTACTATCTTCTGTAATAGGTACATAAGATGGTGTTCCATATACAGTTGCACTTGATGAAAATACTAATCTTTTACAATTATGTTTTTTCATAGCTTCAATAAGTTCCAAAACAGTTGCAACATTATTTTTATAATATTCAATAGGTTTAATAACTGACTCTCCTACTGCTTTATAAGCAGCAAAATCAATTACAGCATCAATTCTATTTTCTTCAAAAATTCTATTTAGAATAGAACTATCAATCATATTACCTTCATATAATTTAACTTTTTTACCACCTAATTTTTCTATTTTTTCAACCACTTCTTTTTGACTATTAGAAAAATCATCTAAAATTACAACATCATATTCATTTTTTAATAACTCAACACAAGTATGTGAACCAATATATCCACATCCCCCAGTAACTAATATCATAAATTTATCTCCTCACTTTTCATATAATTATCATAAACAATCAACATTTCTCTACCTATACATTTATCAATATTCCCACAATTCATTTCTTTCTTTAAAAAATCATCTAAACCATTTAAATTAACATAAAAAAGATTAAAATCTGTCGCAAGTTCCAACTCATCATAATGTGTCTCACTAAGATTAGGAACATCATCTGTAAAAAATTTATAATAATATATTCTATTTCTTACTTTTTTAGAAGATCCAAAATAATCATTATCATATGTAGTAATAACTAAAAAAGGCTCTTTAGTAACTTCAACTTTTATTCCAGTTTCCTCTTTTATTTCTCTAACAACACTCTCATCTAAAGATTCATTATCTTCAACGTGACCACCAGGAAATTGATATGAATTATTATTATGAGCAAGAAGTATTTTACCCCTTGAATTAATAATTAAACCTTTAACCCTAGTAACAAACATCTCTATATCATCATCATTTAAATTATTATCATTAATTTCTATACTTATCATTTTTACCTCTCTAAATAAATCTTTCCCAATATTCTGTAATATTAGGACTAACTGTACTAAATACAGCTTCTAATGTATTTTTTATTAAATTAGCTTTTCGCCAAACAGTCTTACCATGATTTAAACAACTAGCTTTACTATCAGCCATCATATATTCAAAAGTAGAAGCTCTATCTTCTGCTTCAGCTGATTGAGCATAATTATTTACAAAATAAGAAGACTCAGCAAAAGTATTATCATATGAAAAATTATTAATAATAGTTCCATACTTAAAATCATTTGGATTTAAACTATTCCACGAATTAAAATTTCCACCCTTTTTTAAAATATATCTTTCAATATAATGATAAGATTCATGATAAAAAGACTCCTCAAAAGGATGAGATAAAGCAATTGATATATCAGCATAAGTAAAACTAGAATCAGTAACTCCCGTAATACTATTATCAGAATAATTATTAATTAAAATAATAGTTAATGGAATTCCACCTTTTTTTATTTCATAAAAAAAACCTTCAGGATATAAAAGAAAAACTTTATTTAATCTATTTAAAGCCGAATTAACAACAAAAGAATTATTAACTGGTGTAGTAGAAAAACCCCCAACCTCATATCCAATAGTTTCCCTTCCAAATTTAATAGTTATTCCATAAGTATCTTGAATACTTTCACGAAGTTTATCATTAACTTCATCTATTGAAGAATTAGATGAACTATTATTATTTTCTAAAGAAAAATTATCTGAATTATTACCATCATCTGAATTAACGATCTTATTACCAGGAACTACCTCATTACCATCAATAGTTGTAATAGATACAGTATTTTTTTCTTCTTTTAAACTAACAACATCTTCAATTGGATTTATCAACTTTTTATCATTATAAAAATCTAAAACAAATCCATAAAACATTAATCCAAAAGAAAAGAAAATTAATATTTTTGCATAATAATTTAATCTTTTCTTATTATTTTGCATAATATTAATCTCCTCTCTAAAAAACTAATTTACTTATTTAAAATAAACCATATAAAGACAATCATCACTATAATTAAAATTAAAATAATTAAAGTAAATATTTTTAAATTACCAATTCCCATCTCATCTTCAAGTAATAAAGTATATTTAAAATCATCATCTATCAATGAAAGTAAATAATTAGCTCTATCTTCTCTTAAACCATCTACACTAAATAAATCATTATTTTTAGTTAATAATCTTAGAGTAACCAAAGAATCATCATCTAAATTAACGATGTCTTTTGTAACTACTTCTATCTCTTCATTAAATCTTTTTATTAAAATATTTAAAAAATCTTTATAAAAAACTTCATCACACTTAAAAGTTTTGTCATTAAACTCTTCTTTTTCTCCATTTTGATTTACAATAGATAATTTTATTAAACAATTATTATTATCTATTTTTAAATTGCAAATAATTGAACTTTCTTTTATAGAAAGTTTAAAAATATTAATTAACTTCTCAATATACTCATTATAACTATCTTCATTCAAAACTTTATTTATTAAACTTCTATCCATAAACACCCACTTACTTAACAGTAGCCTTATCTCCTTGTAATTCTTTATTTAATAAACTAATTTGATTATATAAATCTAATGCATCTTGTGCTTTACCTTCTCTATATAAACTATTAGCTTTTTCTAACATTTCTTCAATTTGTTTTTGTTTATCTACATTAGTTGGCTCTAACAATCCATTATCAATTAATTGTTGCTCAGATACTTCTAAATCATTAATCTGTTGTGTAACAGCCTCAGTAGTTTTAACAGCTAAAGAATTACTTGCAATCGAACCTCTAACATTTAATAATGCTTTTTGCGTCTCACGAGAATTTCTTAAATTTTCAACTTGCTTCTTAGTTGTTAAAATTGCCCTTGTTGTAGCATTATTTAAAGCTACAAATTTTAACTTTTGAATAATTCCAGAATTTTCATCTTTTACTAATGCTTTATTGTCTTGTAAAAGAGTTACTTGATTATCAACCACTTCTTCTAATGTTGTCAAACTATCTTGTTGTTTAATATCTTCATTTTGACTTTCAATAACAGGTAATTGAATATTTGAAACTACTTCTTCTACACCCCCATTATTAACTTCTTCTGTTTGTACTTCTGTATCAGATGATAATTCTTGAGGAATTTCAGTACTTTCACTTAAATCCGCAACTTCAGAAATACTTTCATTCATTCCATCCTCATTATTAACTTCTTCTGTTTGTACTTCTGTATTAGATGGTAACTCTTGAGAAATTCCAGTACTATCACTTAAATCTGTAACTTCAGAATTACTTTCATTCATTCCAGTTTCTTCTGCTTCCCCTAAACTACCATTTTCTTGATTCTCTGGAGTACCTGCTGTATAAAAATAATCTCTACCAACTACTTTATTAAAATCATTATCACTAACTTCTTTATTATCACCATTTTGTATTGATTGAATATTTTCAATCATTTGCTCCTGTTGCTCAACTGGAATATCTAACTGACTTATAGAATCAGACATTTCTTCTGCAGTATTATTTATTGAATTTGTAGCATTTTTAAGATCTGTTCTATAAGCCTTACTTATTTGAGAATTATCAATGTTTTCAATACTATCTGCTAACTCATCTAGTGCTTGATATTCACCAGTATAAACACTTAAGTTTTCTAAAGAACTAAAAAGCATTCCTGTTATTCTTAAAACTTCATTTAATTTAGAATTTTGTAATTCTCTAATTCTACTAAGTTCCTCTAAATTTTCTTGTTCATTAGCCATTCTATATTCAATATTACTTAATTTTCCTTCTTCCGCAAGAATTATATCAAACAATATATTTTTTAAACTAACTATAGCATCTTCATAACCAGTCAAATCAAAACACCTCCTTAATTATTCGCAATTTTCTTTAATAATTTTTGAACTTCTGTCCATTCATCTTCATCAACAATTTCTTCTAACTTTAAAATTTCCCCTTCTTCAATTATTTTAGAAATATAAATAACTTCATCTTCTAAAGCTCCATTTTTTTCTCCCTTAGAATAAACTAAATAAGTATTCATCTGATCTTCACTTATTAAATAAGTAACAAGTTCAACTTCCATTGTACTACCATCATTATTTTCTATAACAACCATTTCTTTTTCACTCATAGTCAAACTCCTTCTATTCTAAAATATATTATACCTAAAAAATTATAATAAGTAAACACCATCACTCAAAAAATTAGAAACTACCAATTAAACATCAGTAAATCAGGAGCTAATATAAGTAATACACCAATTAATAACATAACAATCCCACCAAGTAAATGTGAATATTTTCCATACTTAGTAGAAATACCAGTAACTTTCATTGTAAACATTGCAATAAAAAATACAATTAAATCATCAATTAAAAAGAAAATAATATAAAGTAAAGTATAAACAAATTTCATAAAACTAGAAACATTATTAATAGCTAATAATTCACTAAAAATTAAAGGAAGCCCAGCAGAACACGCTAATTCTACTAAATTTACAGATATAGCAAGTCCAATAACCCCAAATAATGCTAAAACAAAACTTTTTTCATGTGTAAATTTTTTTATTTTATTTAGTATACTCTTTCTTTTTTTATCATCAACAACTAAACAACCACTTTTATTACTTTTAAGAAAACTTTTTAAATTTAATATTCCCCCAACTAAAGCAATTATAGCAATTATATTTCTAACCCAAACTATTGTCGTAATTTTAACAGCAACATTAATCCAAGAAAGCATAATTATCATATAAACTAAAGCTGAAGTTATTAAAAATGTTAAACCTAAAGCCCACATTCTTTTTTTATTTTTCATCCCAATTAAAACACTAATTAAAAATAATAATATCCACATGGCACAAGGATTAAACCCATCAATAAAACCTATAATAACACTAGCCGAAGTTAAAGTAACATTTTTTAAATTAACCTTACCAAATAAAGGTAAATTAACAGTTAATTCATCATTCAAATTTTTCTCTTGCAAACTAAACTCATCTACTATATAAGGAT
>CAJUTW010000013.1:26794-33573 GCA_910589335.1 uncultured Bacilli bacterium
TCTCCATTTTCATCATTTGATTTTTCTATTTCTTGATCAACTTCACTTTGAATTAACTCATCCTCAATAGAACCATCTTCTATTTTTTTAACAACATCAACATACTCATTTTCTTGATAAAATTTAATTGCTCTTTTTATCGTACTAGCTCTAGCTTCATTATAACCAGTAATTACTGTCTTACCTATAACAGTAGTTGGTACTCCACTTCTATTAATATCAAATACTTTCTCAATCTTTTCTAAAAGTAAAGCATTACTTTCATTGTACCAAACCTCATATAAAACAATTTCTAAATTTTTATAATCATCCTTAATACTTTCTAAAAAATCTTGCTCATCACTACAATGTGGACACCCATCCCCATGAAACAAATATAAAGTTATCTTATCATTTTCTAAAGCATTAATATTAAAAGGAAAAACTAAAGAAAACAAAACAAGTATTACTAAAACTAATTTTTTCATTAAACTACCTCACTATCTTCATTTAAAAATTTATTAATATTTTGCTTAATTTTATCGTACTCTACTCCTGTTGCTAAACAAGTACAAAAATCCATTTTTTCTGCAGTATCAATATTTATACATATATTTCTTCTCGCAACTTCCAAATTATATATTACTGAATTACTATCTTGTATAACATGACCCCAATCAAATAAAATTAATTTCTCAATCTCTCATATTATACATAACTCCAATTTTTAATAATTTTCTATCTTTTCTATCATTTCACTTTCACTAACTTCTCCAACAATTCTAAAAAGTTCGCTATTACCATCAAAAAATATAAATACAGGTAAAATATTTCCTGGATTATACTTCAAAACTTCTTCTTCATCCATATCATAATCTAAATCAATTGTATCAAATAAAAATTTTTCATTAACTTTTTTCCATACTTTATTCATAACTAGACAACCACTACACCATACTGCATTTATTTTAACTACTCTCATAACTATCTCCTAAAATCTAATTTATCTAAAAAATCTTTAAAATATATAATAAAATTATCTATATCTCTTATTTCAGTCAAATAAGATAAACTAATTCTTAAACTGCTACTAGCTCTATTTTTATCATTAGTTACAGCAAAAACTGCTTTTGAATAATTCCCTGAAGAACATGCCGTTTGTGTAGAGATATAAATTTCTTTTTCTTCTAATGCATGTAACATTACTTCACTCTTAATATTATCTAAACTTATATTTATAATATGTGGTAGACATTTATCATTACTATTAATATAAATATTAAGAAGTTTTAACTTTTCTATTAAATAGTTATGTAATTCTATTACTTTATTATTTTTATTATCAAAATCTTCATATGCTAATCGTAATGCCTTAGCTAAAGAAGCAATCAAAGGAGTTGCTGGTGTTCCACTTCTAAAAGCTGTTGTCGACTTCCCACCATGTATTAACGGATCTATATTTAAATTATCTTTCTTTATTAAACAACCAATACCTTTCATTCCATAAAATTTTTGAGCAGAAAAAGAAGCTAAATCTAAATATGAAAAATTTATATACTCTTTTCCAATACTTTGTGTCACATCACTATGAAAAATTGTTTTAGGATTTTTTTTCACTACCTTACTAATTGCTTCTAAATTTTGTCTAACTCCCACTTCACTATTTACAGAAGCAATAGAAACAAGTATTGTATCCTCTCTTATCAAACTTTTTAAATTTTCTAAATCCACCAAACCATCTTCATCCAATTTTACAAAATCAATTTCAAAACCACAATTTTGTAAATAAAAAAGAGGCGCTATAACTGAGGAATGCTCAAGTTCAGTAGTAATAATATGCTTTCCCCTATTTTTATACTTAGAACAAACTCCTTTTATTGCCATATTATTAGCTTCACTTGCTCCACTAGTATAAATTATCTCACTTGATTTTACGCCTAATATATTAGCAATCTGATTAGTACTTGCATCTATTAATTTTCTAGCATCAACACCTAACTTATGTAAAGAATTAGGATTTCCTATAAATTCTTGACACACTCTACTATAAGTTTCTAATACTAATTTATTAACAGGTGTTGTTGCACTATAATCTAAATAAATCATTAAATCACTCTTTTCTATTAAAATTATACCATGGCATTTTTAAAAGAAAAAGATACTTTTAAAGTATCTTTAAGTAACTATATCTCTTTAATTTTATTTTTTTGTTCATCAGTATATTTTTTGACTATACCAAACAGTTTTTGTACACTCTTATCCAGCTCTCTTATTTCTTCAGCTTTTTTAGTCATACTAATTCTTAATTCTTCTGGTACATCTTTTGGTAATTTATAACTCAATTTATGATCAAGACTAGCCCAACAATCCATAGCAACTGTTCGAATTTGTATCTCCACTTCTATATATTCTGTAACATTTAATAAATAAACAGGAATTAAAATATTTAAATGATAGCTACTATACCCTGAATCTTTAGGATCTTTAATATAATCACTTTCATCAATAATAATAAACTCTTTACTCGATTTAATTAAATTTACAATCTCATAAACATCAGACAAAAAGGAACAAACTATTCTAATACCAACAACATCATGAACATTTCTTACAATATTATCAGTAGTATACTCTAATCCTTTTTTATCAAGTTTATTTATAATACTTCCTAAAGACTTTATTCTTGATTTAATATGTTCAACAGGATTATACCCTTTTCTATATTTATATTCATCTAATAATATACCTAATTCTGTTTCCAATCTTTTTAAAGCAAATTCATATTTAAGCATTAATTCTTTAAAATTATCTTCATTAACAAAATTCATAATATCACCCCTTTAAAGCTTAACAAGTATATCATAATAAAAACTTTTTAACAAACTTTTTTAAATATATTAAAAAAACAAGTTAAAAATTCTAACTTGTTTAAAATAATCTATTTATTTGTATTTTGATAATAATCCCTCTCAGATATAGACATTGCTATAAAATCAAGTTCTTCATCAACAATATCCATATCATTAAGTATTTCTTCAACTTCAAAAATAATTTCTTTTAAAGATTTACAATTTTTATAATTAATTTTATATTTATCTAATACAAGAATTTCTCTATTAGTAAGCATTAAACCATTTATATTATTAAAACTATTAGATTTAAAATCTAATTGATTAACTAAATTTTCAATATCAATTTCTTTTTCCATAAATCCCTATTTACAAGAATAACCATTATTCTTTAATTTCTTCATATATTCAGCTAATGTAGTATTATCGCCAACTTGCAATGTTATTATGTCATTACTTTTAGTATTAGAATTTATTTTGATTTCTAAATCTCCATTATCAAAAAATTCTATATTATCAAGTAAAACAATTTCATCTTTACTTACTTCAATTTTAATAATAATCATTTCTTCATCAATAATATATTTAACCTTTTTACCTAAATAATCAAGCGTTTTCTTTAAAGAAAATTCAATACTCTTTAAATACTTTTCTTGACCGTATTTTTCAGGTAAAATTATTTTTTTAGTAACTACTAAGTTTTTAATACTCTTTCCATCAAGTGTACTAACTATTTTCTCACTTAATCTTATATCTGCATCCATCATTTTACTTTTTTCACATATAACTTCTGTTTGTTTTATAGTGGCAAATAGATAAATAATTATAACAATCATAATTAAAGTTATTACAACTGGTAATTTCATACTTTTTCTTGTATTCATTAAGCATCACCTCATTAAAAATATTATATCATGAAGAAAAGAAAAAGAGAACAAAATAATTTGTCTCAATTTGTCTTACTTATCACTAAAGCCTTCCCATTTCCATTCTTTTACAAATGGCATATCTTCGCCATTTTCTTTTATATATTCTTTATGTTTTTCAAGCATATCACAACACCATTCAATTAAAACTTTACTTGAATTTTTATACCTAGGAATTTCTTTTAAAACAGCACTAACTAAATGAAATCTATCTATTTCATTTTGAACTCTTATATCAAATGTAGTTGTTATTGTACCTTCTTCTTTATAACCATGAACATGCATATTACGATTATGACGCTTATATGTTAGTTGATGAATAAGTGAAGGATAACCATGAAAATTAAATATAATTGGCTTATCTTTCGTAAAAATTTCATCATATTCTTCATCACTCATTCCATGTGGATGAGTATCAGGAGATTGTAATTTCATCAAATCAACAATATTGACAACTCTAATTTTTATACCTTTTACAGATTTTCTAAGTATATCAACACAAGCTAACACTTCAAGCGTTGGTGTTTCTCCAGCACAAGCTAACACAATATCAGGATTACCTAAATCATTACTAGCAAAATTCCAAACACCTAAACCTTTTCTACAATGAACTCTAGCTTGAACTCTAGTTAACCATTGAGGACGAGGATGTTTTGATGCAACAATTACATTAACATAATTCTTAGTTTTAATACAATGATCAAAACAAGAAAGTAAACAATTCGTATCTGGTGGCAAATACATTCTAACAATATCTGCTTTCTTAGTAACTAAATGATTTAAAAAACCTGGATCTTGATGTGTATATCCATTATGATCTTGTTGAAAAACATGACTTACCAACAAAAAATTAAGTGAAGCAATAGGTCTTCTCCAAGAAATTTCCTTAGAAACCTTTAACCATTTTGCATGTTGAGATGCCATAGAATCAACAATTCTAATAAATGCTTCATAACTATGAATAAAACCATGTCTGCCAGTAAGAAGATACCCCTCAAGCATCCCCTCACATAAATGTTCAGATAAATAAGAATCCATGACTCTTCCATTACTTGCCAAAAATTCATCATTTCGACTAAGTCTAAAGTTCCACATACGTTTAGCCTCTTCAAAAACATGATTAAATCGGTTTGAAAGTGCTTCATCTGGTCCAAATAATCTAAAATTTGTATTATCTTTATTTAATTTAAAAACATCTCTTATATAATTACCAAGTTCCATAGTATCTTGAGCAATAATACTTCCAGGTTTCTTTATATCTAAACAATAATCTTCCCATTCTGGAGTAATAATTTCTTTTAATAATAAACCTCCATTAGCAAAACTACTAGAACCCATACACTTAGTAAGTGGAGGACATAATGCTTTTAATTCTTTAATTAAAGTTCCTTTCTCATCAAATAAATTTTCTACATGATAGCTTCTTAACCATTTCTCAAGAAGTGCTAATTTCTCAGTTTTTTCACGACTAATTGCCACTGGTACTTGATGTGCTCTAAAAGATCCTTCGATCTTTAAGGCATCTATCTCTTTAGGTCCAGTCCATCCTTTAGGAGTAGTAAGTATAATAACAGGATATTTTCCTTCGCCACGCGATTTGATTTTTAAAATATCTTTTACTACCTTATCCATTACTTTAGCCATATCTTCATGAAGTCTTAAAGAATTACTTCCTGAAACAAAATATGGCTTCCATCCATATCCATCAAAAAAAGCTTTAATTTCTTCTCGATTCATTCTTCCAAAAACCGTTGGATTTGAAATCTTATAACCATTTCTATGAAGAATAGGTAAAACAACACCATCTGTTTTCTTATTTAAAAATTTATTAATGTGCCAACTAGTAGCTAAAGGACCAGTCTCAGCTTCACCATCTCCAACAACACAAGCTGCAATTAAATCTTTATTATCTAAAACTGCTCCTGCTGCATGAGAAAGACTATAACCAAGCTCTCCACCTTCATGAATCGAACCTGGAGTCTCAGGAGCAACATGAGAAGAAATTCCACCTGGAAAACTAAATTGTTTGCAAAGCTTTTTTAATCCTTCTAAATCCTCTGTTATTTCTGGATAGAACTTAGTATAAACTCCTTCTAAATAATTATTTGCAACCATTGCCTGTCCACCATGTCCAGGACCAGAAAGATAAATCATTTTAAGATTATTTTTCTTTATTATTCTATTAAGATGTAAATAAATAAAATTTTGTCCAGGGGCAGTACCAAAGTGTCCAACAACATTTGGTTTAATATCATCTATTTTTAATTCTCTTCTAAGCAGTGGATTATCAAGTAAATATAACTGTGCCACACTTAAGTAATTTAAAACTCTAAAATATTCATCCATTCTTTGTACTTCTGTCTTTGTAAGAACTGGCATATCAACACTCTCCTATTCTCTATGAATTATAGCACAGAAAAACAAAAAAATCTATAACAAAAACAAAAAACTCTATACTTAATATTGACAAATATCAAAAAAAATAGTATACTATAACTCGCACAAATGGAGGGGAATAAAAATGGAAAATAATATTGAAAGAACTGGAAAATATGATAAAACATTTAAAGCATTAGAATGTTTAATTGATACTGAAGTAGTATGTGTTTATACAGAAATAGGAAGAAAAACAACAGGAAAAAAAGGAATTTTAAAAGATGTAAAACCATATGACTGTATTGTAATAGATAATGAACCTATACATTTTATTGATAATAATCAAGCAATTTTATATATAGGATATACAAACGAAAAAATAAAAGCTAAAACAAAGGTTCAAACTATTTATAGAAATCAAGATTTATATGAAAAAGTATCAAAAGATCCTAAAGGATATAAAGGTTTCTCTATGACAGAAGTTGGAGCTTTAATGAGTGCTCAAGAAAAAACTTTAGGATATAGTGTAAAAAAAGAAGAATTAGAAAGAACATATTTAGATATAGGTAAACCTAAAACTAAGTAAAAATCCATGCCTGAAAGACGTGGTTTTTCTCTGAGGCCTATAAGGCCAAACACTGGCAGCTAC
>CAJUTW010000014.1 GCA_910589335.1 uncultured Bacilli bacterium
TAAATAAAGAGAATGGAAATGGAGCATTAAGATATCCAGTAGGATTAATAACAAGACAAGAACAGAACCTAGCTTATATTTCTTCAAAATCACCACTTTCTGGGAATTATTATTGGGGCCTTTCCCCTGGCCACTTCAGCGACGACAGCGCTTACGGCTCTTACGTGGACACGATTGGTTACGGCAGCAGCTACTTCGTGAGCAGCTCTTACGGCGTCCGTCCGGCAGTTTCACTCCGCGCAGGACTTGAGTATATGAGTGGTGACGGAAGTGTTGATTATCCATATGTAATCGATATGGATAGTTAGAAAAAACAGTGAATATTATTTTTCACTGTTTCTTTTGATTTTATTGTATTCTTTAATTAATTTTTCTAATGTAAAAGTTGCATTTGCAGGAGAGGTACTTGGTAGATAGGTAGCTTCTATGTTAGTTTTTTTCTGAATTTCTTTCATATATACTTCATAAGCTTTTTTTCCAGTTGTGTATATTTTATTTATTTTAGTCTTTTTTATTAATTTAGATATATCATTAACAGTGATGTTTGTTATTGAAGAGTCACTTGAAGAGGTTATGTTACATGATTTTATTGTATCCCAGAGAGCTATATTATTTCTTAATAAGAAATCTTTTTTTTCTTCAATTGTATTTGGAATTTTTTCATTAAAAATTATTGCTAGAACTTTCCAAAATCTATTTTGAGGATGAGAATAATAAAATCCAATTTCTCTTGATTAATGCTAGGAATTGTTCCTAAAATTAGTACTTTGGAATTTTCATCATAGATAGGTTCTAATTTATGTGTTACTTTCATTATATTCTTTTCCTTGATATGTATCTCTTTTAACCATCTCTTTATCTATGTCATTTAAAACACAAAATTTTTTAGTTAACCAAAATGGTTCTACTAATTCATCTAATTTTGGATCTCCTGTTATTCTGTGAATTACTATATCTTCTTTTAATAATTCTAATTGTTTAATAACTATATCAATGTATTCATCTTTAGTTAATATTTTAAATTTTTCTTTTTGGTAAAGTTTTTCTAAAGGAGTATCTTTTATAATACTTAACATATGAATTTTTACACCTTGAATATCTAATTTGCTTAAATATTTTGCTGTATTTAACATATCAAATTTTGTTTCATATGGAAGTCCATTAATAATATGAACTACAACATCGATTTTTCTTTCTCTTAGTTTATTTACCATATCTTCAAAGCATTTTAATGTGTGACATCTATTTATTAATTTAGAGGTTATTTCATTTGAAGTTTGTAGTCCTAATTCAATGGTTAAATAAGTTTTTTTATTTAATTCTTCTAAATAGTCTAAACATTCATTTGTAATGGCATCAGGACGAGTTGCAATATTTAGACCTATAACATTATCTATTTTTAAAATAGATTCATATAATTCTTTTAATTTTTCTACTGGAGCGTAAGTGTTTGTTCTTGCTTGAAAATATCCAATATATTTAGCTTTAGGCCATTTTTTGTGCATCATTTCTTTTATATTTTTAAATTGTTTTTCTAAAGAATCTTTAATATTACCAGCAAATTCTCCACTACCAGTTTTAGAACAATAGATACAACCTCCATGACCTACTTTTCCATCAATATTTGGACAAGAAAAACCAGCATTTAAGCTTACTTTAAAAACTTTTTCGTTAAATTTTTGTTTGTAAAAATAGTCTAATGTATGGTATCGCTTATTAGAATTACTATATTTAAAATTATTATTCATATTTTCCTCTTATTAAAAAAATTATTTTGTAAAAACGTATCGATTATATCATATTTTATGGATTTTTTGCAATTAGGTATGATATTATTATGATAGGTGATATGCTTGAAGAAAATAAAAAAAATAAAATTGAAAGATGGATATGTTAAAGTTTTAAAAATAGTAGGTATTATTATTTGTGTTTTTTTAGGAATGTATCTTTTTTATATTCGAGAAGTTAGTCTTTTGAGAAAGATTGGATATAGTAAGTTAGCTAGTAAAAATATCTTATTTTCTTTTAATAAAGAATATGTCTTATCTATTGGTGAGAATAAAACTTTAAACAAAGCATATGAAAGTAAATATTTTAATGAAAAGTATATGGATAATTATACAAAGATAAAATATTTTAATCAAAAGGATTTAATAAAAAATATCAATAAGTTATTAGAAATTGGTTATAGTAATAGTGATATAAATTTAATACTTGCTCATGGTAATAATGATAGTGTTACTAGATTTACAAAGAGAGAAAAAATCAAGTATTTAGAAGAGTTTTTTAATGTTTCTTTTGCAAAACTGGATAATTACGATAGATATGTAACTTATTCTGATGAGACAGGAGAAGATGAAGAAACAACAGTTTTATTTGTTAATTTAAATATGGATAAAGAAGCTTATACAGAATCACAATTAATTGAGGAATTCTCTATTGATATGCTTATTAATAAACATAGAAATTTAAATAAAGATTTTGTACCAGAAAATCTTTCTAAAATTGATAGTAAATATGCTAGTGAAGATGGAATGAAGGCTAGTAGATTAGCAATAAATGCTTTTATAGAAATGAGTAAAGCAGCTAAGAAAGATGATATGGATATAGTAATAAACTCAGCATATAGAAGTTATGAAGATCAAGAAAAAATAAGTAATACATATTTAGAATTATATGGACAGGGATATGTTGATAAATATGTAGCAAAACCAGGTTTCTCTGAGCATCAAACAGGTTTATGTTTTGATATTGGAAGTCGTAATAGTAAAGTTTTTGCTGAATCTAATGAATATAAATGGATGTTAGAAAATGCTTATAAATATGGTTTTATTTTAAGATTTCCAAAAAAATATGAACTTATAACAGGATTTAGAAGTGAACCATGGCATTATCGTTATGTTGGTAAAAATATTGCTAAAGTAATACATGATGAAGATATAACTTTAGAAGAATATTTTGTAAGAAATTTAGATAAATAGTTAGGAGATTTGAAAATGAATTTTTTTAGAAGAAAAAAAGAAGAAGCCTTATCTGAAACAACTAATATAGAGATGACTAGGGATGAGGCAGAACAAGTAATTAATGGTCAGGCTATTGATTTTTTGAAGCAAATGAGAGCTGAATTAGATAAACAAAAAAGAGATGAAGCTAAAGCGTTAGAAATAGGTAGAAAAAGAGCAGAAAAATTACAAAGAATGCGTGAGAAAAATCAAGCATTTAGAGAAAAAGAAGCACCTCTAAAACAAGAAAAACAAGTTATACCTGACAAAGAAAAAAATGAAAAGGAATATGAAGATAATCGATTAAAAGAACTTGATAGAATGATAGATTTCAATGATGGTTCTGAAAGAAAATTAGAAATTTATTGTAAAAGAGATAGTGAAGATTGCTTTATACAAGGAAGTGAAATAAAAGGGATAATTGATTGTAGTTTAAAAGATGATTTATTTTATCCGCTTGATATAGATAAAATAACAGAAATAAGTAGTTGTAATATTAATTTTGATGCAGTAAATAATAAAGCTAAATTAATAGATGATAATAAATTAAAAGAAGATTTTGGATATTATTTAAGTCAACATTATGCAAGTGGAGGAAATGGTAGTTTTCCTTATCAAGGAAAAATTCAATTTGAAGAGATAATGAGTAGGTTTTATGAAAAATATAATGAGAATAGAAATAGTAAACAATTTTAAATATTAATAGACATTAAAGACATTACTTTTTGTAATGTTTTTTTCTTTTACTTGGATTATTTACTTAATTATGATATTATGTTATTAGAATAAAAGGAGTGTTTAGTATGTATCCGCTTGGAAAACAATTTGAAGTAGATTATACGAAGGCTAAAAGTGATAAAAGAGCTATTGTTCAAGGAAATAGCTATCGAATTTCTGTTATTTCCGAGAGAATCATTAGACTTGAGTATTCACAAGCTGGTCAATTTATTGATAGACCAACACAACTGGTAAAAAAAAGAAGTATAGGTTTACCAGATTTTTCTGTTAGACAAGATGCTAATATTTTAGAGATATCTACAAAATATTTTGCTTTAAGTTATATAAAAGAACAACCTTTTTATGGTACTAAACTAGATCCTATGAAAAATTTAAAAATTACATTATTAAGTAAAGATAGGGATCGTTGTAAGGATTGGTATGTTGGACATCCTGAGGCTCGTAATATGAAAGGAAATATGGTTGGTGTTGATGTTAACATTCCTGATACTTTACAAAAAGGTTTATATTCATTAGATGGCTTTGCTTCACTTGATGATAGTTATGGAAAAATAATTATGGAAGATGGAACACTTGCTAATCCTCCATTAAATCATTTAGATATTTATGTTTTTATGTATGATAGAGACTTTAAACAAGTTTTATTCGATTATTTCAAAATGACAGGAGCTCCAGCTCTTATACCTCGTTATGCTCTTGGTAATTGGTGGAGTAGAAATACAGTTTATGATGATAAAAGTATAAAAGAATTAATTAGAAAATTTGAAAGAAAGAAAATACCTATCTCAATTATGTTATTTGATCATGATTGGCATGTTAGAGATGTTTTAGATTATAAGAATTTAAAAACAGGTTTTACTTTTAATAATAAATTATTTTCTGATCCTAAAATTATGATTAATGAATTTCATAAAAGAGGTATTAGAGTTGGTGTTTGTGTAAATCCTACTAATGGAATTTATCCACATGAAGAGTATTATGAAAAGGCATGTGAATATTTACAAGTTCCTAAGTCTAATGTAATTGAATTTGATCCTTTAAATCCAAAATACTTAGATGTTTTATTTAAAATGTTTTTGCATCCTTTGGAAGCAAAAGGTGTTGATTTTTTTTGGAATGATTCTGATGGGAAAATGGATATTACTAATTTGTGGGCACTTAATCATTATATGTATTTAGACTCTGGTAGAAATAATAATAAACGAGCATTATTACTTGCTAGAGGAAGTATTTATGCCCCTCATAGATATCCTGTTTTATATGGGGGATCTAGTGAGATTAGTTGGGAACATTTGAAAAATTTACCTTTTCTATATTTAAATGCAGCAAATATCGGTGTTAGTTGGTGGAGTCATGATGTTGGTGGAAATCATGGTGGTATTGAAGATGGAGAATTATATTTACGTTATATTCAACTTAGTACTTTTGGTCCTATTTTGCGTTTTCATGCTGCAAGAGGTAAATATTATAAAAAAGAACCTTGGTTATGGGATGCTAAAACTGAAAATATAGCAGCTGATTATTTAAGACTTCGTCATAGATTAATTCCGTATATTTATACAGAAGCTTACAATTATACAAAAACAGGAACTCCTCTAATTCAACCATTTTACTATAATTATATGTGGGTTTATGATGATGATTTATATAGAAATCAATATTATTTTGGTTCACAATTATTAGTGTGTCCTATATTGGAAGCAAAGGATAATATAATGAATAGAACAATTCATAGATTTTTTGTTCCTGATGGTATTTGGTATGATTTAGTAACAGGAAAAAAATTCCCTGGAAATAAAAAATATGTTTCATTTTTTAAAGAAGATGATTATCCAGTTTTTGCACATGCTGGTTCTATAATACCTTTTTCTAATCGAAGTGATTATAATAATATTGGATTGCCTACTGATTTAGAGATTCAAATATTTCCTGGAGTAAGTAATACTTATACATTATTTGAAGACGATGGTATTACTTCGTTATATAGAGAAGGTTATTTCTTAAAAACTTCGATAGACTATAATTATTTAAGAAATAATTATACTGTTATTATAAGATCAATTGATGGTAAAAGTGGTATTGCACCAGAAAAACGAAATTATAAGATGGTATTTAGAAATACAAAACAAGCTGATAATGTTACAATTTATTTTAATGCTGAAAAGTTAACTAGTGATAGTTATGTAGATGGAAATGACTTTGTTGTAGAAGTTAAAAATGTTCCAACTATTGGACAGTTGACAATTAACTGTAAAGGAAAAGATATTGAAATAGATGCAGTAAGACTTATAAATGATGATTTTGATAGTATTTTGATGGATTTAAAAATAAATACTTATTTAAAAGAAGAAATAGCTGGAATAATGTTTGGAGAGTTACCAATGGATAAAAAACGTATTGCTATTAGGAAGTTAAAGAAAAGTGGCTTGTCAAAAGAATATGCAAGTTTATTTTTAAAGCTTTTAGATTATATTGGTGAGTTTTAGGAGGCGTTTTAAAATGATTAGTAAAAAAAATATAAATAATGGTATCAAAAGACTAGAAGAATTAAAACAAAAGGTAATTTTAAAATATAATGAAGAAATAGATTATGAAGATAAATATTCTATCTATAATGTTATTTTAAAACATATAATTAATGGAGATTTAAATGATGATTTTAATTCACAAGTTTTTGATGGAATGAATAAATATGAAAAAAATGATTTACAACAATTAGTATCAGAATATATTCCTTTATGTTTTAATAATTGTCAGGTAGAGCAGTGGATTGACTCTGTAGAGACTGGTGGTTTTTCGATACCTTTGATTTTTATTATTGTTCTTGATAATTATGAATTTTTATTGAAAATTGCAAAAGAAGGTGGAAGAGCTGTTTTAGAATTAATTAAAAGTTTTAGAAATGAAGAAGGTTATAATGAGACAGCTTGTGTGGAATATTTAAGAAATACTTTCTATATTAATGATGAAGTAAATGAGAAAGTACTTATTAATATTTTATTAAATATGTCAAAAGAAAACTCAGAATATGATATTTTTTCTAATAAAGAAAAAGCATATTTATGTATGTTTCCAAAATTGATAATATAATTAATTTTTAATATTTTCTTGGATTTTTTTAATTTTGTGTTATAATAAATCTATATTTTGCATTGACTTAGAAGTAGTAGTAAGAAATTTATTTTTTAGAGAGTCTATGTTTGGTGAAAATAGATAGTAAATTCTTATGAACTTATCTTAGGAGCAAATTGGGTAATTCCGTTATAAATTCTTTAAGTGTATAAGTTTACTTATAAATTAAGGTGGTACCGCGAATAATTCGTCCTTATTGTTAAGGACGTTTTTTATTTTTTGGAGGATATTATGGAAGAAATAGTTTTATTTTTTATGAGTTATGTATTTGTATTTATTATGTATCAACTTTTTATTATTAAACCTGCTAAAAAGAGGTATGTTGAAAAAAACAAATCAAAAGATAGGGATAAAAAAGAACTTGTGGAAATTAAATATTTAGTTAAAAGATATAAATTAGATTTAGAAAAAATAAGTTATAAACAATTATTACAAATAGTAGCTTTAGTATCTTCTTTTGATATTTCTTTAGTTGTAAGTACAATTATGTTAATTGAGAATTTTATTTTAAGTATTATTGTTGGTTTTATTTTAACAATTTTATTAATTTTATTGAGTTACCATTTTGTATATGTATTTTATAAAAAGAAAGGAATGATTAAAAATGTATAATTTTAAAACAATAGAAGAAAAATGGAGAAAATTTTGGGAAGAAAATAATACTTTTCATACTGATGTATGGGATTTTAGTAAACCAAAATTTTATGCTTTAGATATGTTTCCATATCCATCAGGAGTTGGTCTTCATGCAGGTCATGCTGAGGGGTATACAGCTACAGATATAGTTTCTAGAATGAAGAGAATGCAAGGATATAATGTTCTTCATCCAATGGGGTATGATTCATTTGGACTTCCAGCTGAACAATATGCTGTTAATACAGGAAATCATCCTAACGGATTTACACAAAAGAATATTGAGACTTTTAGTAAACAATTAAAGTGTATTGGTTTTGATTATGATTGGAGTAAAACTCTACAAACTAGTGATCCAAAGTTTTACAAATGGACACAATGGATTTTTAAAAAATTATATGAAGATGGTTATGCTAAATATATTGATATGCCAGTTAATTGGTGTGAAGAATTAGGAACAGTTTTATCAAATGATGAAGTAATTGATGGTAAGAGTGAGCGTGGAGGTTTTCCTGTTGTTCGACGTAATATGAAACAATGGGTTATTGATCAAGCTATTTTTGCAGAAAAATTATTAGAAGGTTTGAATGAAATAGATTGGCCTGAATCTACTAAAGAAATGCAAAGAAATTGGATTGGAAAATCAACAGGAGCACAAGTTACTTTTAAGATTAAAGATTCAGATAGAGAGTTTACAGTATTTACAACTAGACCAGATACTTTATTTGGTGCTACTTATTGTGTTATGGCACCTGAACATGAATTAGTAGATATTATCACAATTGATGATAAAAAAGATGAGGTTGTGGAATACAAAAGAAAGTGTCAATCTAAGAGTGACTTAGAAAGAACAGAGTTAAATAAAGAAAAAACAGGAGTTTTTATTGGAGCTTATGCAATTAATCCTGTTAATAATAAAGAAATTCCTATTTATATATCTGATTATGTTTTAGCAAGTTATGGAACTGGTGCTATAATGGCTGTTCCTGCTCATGATGAAAGAGATTATGAGTTTGCTAAGAAATTTGATATTCCAATAATTCAAGTTCTAGAGGGCGGAGATATTAGTGAAAAGGCTTATGTTTTAGATGGTACTCATATAAATTCTAGTTTCTTAGATGGTTTAAATAAAGAAGATGCTATTGAAAAAATGATAGAATGGTTAGAAGAAAATCATTGTGGAGAAAAAAAGGTAAATTATAAAATGCGTGAGTGGATATTTGCTCGTCAAAGATATTGGGGAGAACCAATGCCTGTTGTATATTTAGAAGATGGAAATATTCACATTTTAGATGATGAAGAACTACCTTTAGTTTTACCAGAACTTGATGATTATCGTGGTCATAATGGAAAAGCTCCTCTTGAGAATGCTAAGGAATGGACTTGCTATAATGTAAATGGTATTAAAGGGCGTAGAGAAACTTCAACTATGCCAGGTTCGGCAGGTTCTTCTTGGTATTTCTTACGTTATATTGATCCAGAAAATGATAAAGAATTTGCTAATCAAGAATTACTGAAACATTGGTTACCAGTTGATTTATATATTGGAGGACCTGAACATGCTGTTGGTCATTTAATGTATTCTCGTATTTGGAATCGTTTCTTATATGATAAAGGATTATCTCCAGTTAAAGAACCTTTTAAAAAACTAGTTCATCAAGGGATGATTTTAGGTGCTAATGGTATTAAAATGGGTAAACGTTATCCAGAATATGCAATAGATCCTCTAGATATTGTTAGAGACTATGGAGCTGATACTTTAAGACTTTATGAAATGTTTATGGGACCACTAGAAGCTTCTAAACCATGGAGTCAACAAGGAGTTGAGGGAGCACAAAAATTCTTAGATAGAATTTATCGTTTATATGAATCTGGTAAAATATCAAACAATGAAAATAGTAATTTGGAAAAAATTTATCATCAGACTGTTAAAAAAGTAACAGATGATTTTGAATCTTTAAACTTTAATACTGCAATAAGTCAAATGATGATTTTTATAAATGCTGTTTATAAAGAAGATAATTTTCCAAAAGATTATGCTGAAGGGTTTGTAAAGCTTCTAAATCCAGTTTCTCCACATATTGCTGAAGAATTATGGGAAATGTTAGGACATAATGATACAATTGCTTTTGAAAGTTGGCCAAGTTATGATAATTCTAAAATTATTGAAGATGAGAAGGAAATCGCAGTTCAAGTAAATGGTAAAGTTAGAGCAACAATAAATGTTTCGGTTAATGAAGATGAAGAGTCAATGAAAGAAAAAGCGTTGAAATGCGATAATGTTATTAAGCATATTGATGGAAAAGAAGTTGTTAAAGTAATTGTTATTAAAGGAAAAATTGTAAATATTGTTGTAAAGTAAAGTTAGTTATGATGCAGATAAAGTTTTATATCTGTATCATTTTTTATGAAAATTAAAAAAAAGTACTAAAATGATTTATTATTAATTAAATTTCAAAATATATTATTTATTGATATTTAGATAAAAATGTGTTATAATTTGAGTCAATTGAAAAGAGGGGGATTATGGTTGATATAAGAAAAAGTGAAATTGATTCATTAAAAGAAATTGCTAAAAGTAGTTTTGGACCTCAAGACTTTATAAATAACAATGAAGTACAGAGTATTTTAAAAAGTATTTTAGAAAATGGAGAGATAGAAAAATATTTTCCAAAAATTGTATCTATACTTCTTTCTACAAAAAAAGAAATAAATTCTGAAATATTAAGTGTTTTAATGAAAATTTTTGGAGAACTTCCAAATTTTTCAATTAAATTTTTTAGAAAATATTTAAGATATAAATGTGAATTAATTTGGGAAGTTTATAGGAACAATCATTTAAATTTATATCAAAAACTTTCTTATAATATTATCAATTTTTTACAAGAAAATTCTTTAGAAGATACAGTTAAAAAATATAAAGACGAAATAAATACTGTTTCAAATATTACTAGTAAAAATAGAGAATATATTGAAAGTTTGATTAAAGAATTTAAAAATGCATTATTAAGAGAAGACCCTATAGGTATTTCTAATGCTTCTGGGATGCTAAAGGGGCTTATTAAAGAATTTAATTCTAAATCAAAAGAAAAATTTATAAAAGATTATGTTGAGCAAAATGTTAATTATATAAAAGATAAATTTAAACTTAAAGTTAAAAATAGAGATTATACAACTGAATCTTTAGAACAAGTTTATAAAATTATAATAAATAATTCTAGTCTTAGAAATACAATAAGGAATATGGTTAGAGAAGAATTTAATATTATTTTAGAAGCAGATGAGATTGAGAAATTTATTCAAAATGTTTTATTTAATAATAATTATAAGAATTATGAGATTTTACAATTAAAATTATCTCCAAAATTGATTTTATTGCAAGTGACAAAATCTTTTAATAGATTAAAAGATAATTTTTTACCAATTTTATATAATGAATTTTCTATTAATCAAATTGAAGTGATTAATAGATATGTAAATGGTGAAAAAATAGATTTTAGTATGTTTACAGCATATCAAAAACAAATTTTAAATATTATTAAACCTTTAATGAAAAAAGCTTGTGTTTCATTAGTTATAGATGATGATAAAATTAAATTTAAGGGTTACAATAATTATTTAGATAATATTGAAGAAAAGGAAGCAAAAAATCTTCAAAAGATGTTTAATAAGTATAATAAAATTACTAAAATTGTATTTAAAATATACCGAGATAGTTTAGATTTTTTGAATATGATTGATAATGAAATATGTCAAAGTTTAGATCAAGATTTTCTTTTTACAGATGATAATTATGAATTGATTAAATATGATTATATCGGTTTGTTAAAAATATATTCTGAAATAGTAGAATCAATTGATAATGAAAATATTTTTAAGATGATGGATGATGAGAAAACTATTTTTAATATTTGGAATTTGCTTATAAACCAAGGATTAATAAACTGTTTTTTATACGATAATAAAAATGGCATAACCTTAGCTAAGGTTATTAATAAAATATATTTTATTAATAAAGGGTCTCTTACTAAAAATTTTTCTATTGATAGACTTAGTGAGATTTTTAAAAGAGCTGAATTGTGTAATTATATAGATGATTTTACTTTAGCTTTATTGGGTGAAGAAGTTACTGAAAAAATTGTTTATAATACTCAATTCCTTCAAGGAAAAGATACATATGATTCAATTCGTTTAAGACTTAGAAAAGCAAATGATTTAATGCTTAGAGCTCAAAAAATTGATACTAGTGGTGTTCCATATTTTGATTCTATTGAATATAAAGGATTATCAATTAAAAGATATAATAATAATGATTCAAGAATTTTAACATCAGGGATTGATTCTAATACTTGTTTTAAATTGTGTGCTAATGACAATGATTATTTATTTTATTCTATTTTGAATAAACATGGAATGGTAGCTTATTTTGAAGAAAATGGAGAGTTATGTGGAAGAATTACAGCACATATTAGAAATAATTGTTTAATGATTAATGGAATTAGAAATCTGGAGAATGAATATACAGCTAACAGTTTAGAGCAGAAAGAACGAAATGATAAAATTGTAGAGGTTGTTAGACTTTTTGCTAAAAAAATGATTGAAATTTCTTCTAATAGTAATTGTCCAATTGATTTTGTTGTTTCAAATAAATCTGGAATTTTAGAATCGAATATATATGATGGAAAATTTGATTTAGTTGATAATAGATTATTTACGCAATATGTGGATACTTATAATGATGATTTTGAAGAATTTAGAAGATTATATGATAATAAAGAACAATTATTTCAAGAAATACCATTATATGAAAAAGGATGTAAACAACCTTTTACTACAGATTTTGGTCATTATCCGTTAGTTATGATTGCTAAGAGAGAAAATAAGAATTTAGATAGGTTGTGGGATATTTCCATTGATTCTCCTGATAGTAATTACACAAGAAAGTCGCTAGATTTAGTAAAAGGTAAAGGGGTTCTTTCTAGTGAAAATATTGCAAGAATATTGAAAATTGATGCTTTGGCATTTTATTATGATGGAGGAAATATTTCTGATTATACTATACCTAACTATGAAGGAATAGCTTTTGATTCTTATGAAATATATGAAAATAAATATTTTTTAGTAAAAAATAGTGAAATAATATCAAAAGGTTATAGCTTTGATAATTCTCAATATCAGAAAAGTAAATAATATTTTTTTCAACAATTTTTGTGGATAAAACAATTTATAATTAAATTGGTGATTAATCATGAAAGTTAAAATATTTGATGATGAAGATGAATGTGACTTAGAAGAAGATATAAATAATTTTATAAGTGAAAATGAAATTGAAGTTATTGATATTAAATATCAAGTAGGTGTATCTGTTTTTAGTGAAGAACAAGTATTTTGTTTTTCTGCTATGATAATTTATACTTTAAATAAATAAGGAAAGAGATTTTTCTCTTTTTTTTGTGGTATAATTTTTATAGTGGAGGAATTATGAGAAAAGATAAAACAATGAAAAAAAGTACTTTTATTAAAGGTGCTTTTATTACAACTCTTGGTATTGTAATTAGTAAAATTTTAGGAATAGTATATGTTATACCTTTTCATTCTGTTATAGGAGAAGATGGAGGTGCACTCTATGGTTATGCTTATACAATTTATTTATTTTTTATGTCACTTTCTTCTGCAGGTATACCATTAGCAATAAGTAAAATAATTTCAGAATATCAAACATTAGGTTATCATAATGCTAAACAAAGGGCATTTTTGATAGGTAAAAGAATTGCTTTATTGTTAGGTTTTGTCTGTTTTTTAATTATTCTTTTATTTGCACCTTTTCTTGCTAGAGGAATATTAGGAAATGTTACTGGTGGTAATACAGTAGAGGATGTAACTTTAGTAATTAGAGTGATTGGAACTGCAATTTTAATTGTTCCTTTATTGAGTATATATCGAGGTTATTTTGAAGGACATCGATTTATGAGTCCTTCTTCTATTTCTCAAGTGATTGAACAAATGCTTAGAGTTTTTGTAATAATTTTTGGAAGTTATTTCACTTTAAAAACTTTAAAATTATCTTTGTCTTTTTCAGTTTCAATAGCGTTATTTGGTGCGACAATAGGAGCAGTTGGCTCATATTTATATTTGTATATTAAAAAAGTAAAAAATAAAAAGAAATTTAATGAGAAGATAAGAAATATTAATGAACCAATAGTTTCTGATAAAGCGATTTTTAAAAAAATCATAATTTATGCAATACCGTTTATTATGATTGATATTTTTAAATCATTTTATAATTATATTGATATGTTTACTGTTGTAAAGGGACTTGTAAAGTATGCTCAATTTAAAGTAATTGAGGCTGAAGCAGTTTATGGAATGCTTTCTACATGGAGTGCTAAATTTAATATGATTATTATGTCTATTACAACAGGAGTTATAGTTTCATTAATTCCTAATTTATCAGAAAGTGTAATTAAAAATAAGCAAAAAGATATAAGTAAAAAAATTTCTCAATCATTAAATATAATTTTATTTTTTACAATTCCTATGACTTTGGGGATTAGTTTTTTGGCTAAACCTATTTGGATGTTATTTTATGGAGAAAGTATTTATGGTCCAAGTGTCTTAAGTTATTATATTTTTTGTGGATTGTTTATAGGTCTTTTTACTGCTATGGTTACTACTTTGCAGTCTTTAAAAGATTATAAAGCGGTGTTAATTTGTTTAATGGTAGGTGTTATCATTAAATTAATATTAAATGTAAATTTAATAATTGCTTTTGATAATATGCATTTTCCTGCTTATTATGGAGTTATTACAGCAAGTATATTAGGATATTTTATTTCTTTTGTTATTAGTTTAATTATACTTAGGAAAAAATATAATATTAGTTTTGATGGAGTAATTAAAAATTTTATTGAAATTATGTGTGCTTCTTTATTAATGATTGTTATTTTATATTTATTAAAATTTATTGTTCCTTTATATTCTACAAATAGAATTTTTAATATTTTTATAATTTTATTTTATTCTTTGATTGGTATTATAGTTTATTTTATATATTCATTAAAAACTAAAACTATAAAAAATATTTTTGGAAATAAATTATTCAAAAAGAAAAAATAATACAATATAGGTATTATTTTTTCTTTTTTAGGTTTTTCAATTTATGATATGTATTAAATGCTAAATTATAAGTTTTATACCAAAATTTTGATATTATTAAATCATACTCTCCAATTAATTCTACAACATGTCCACCAAAACTTTTTTTAAAAAGATATAAACCATATAAAGGATTTTCTTTTCTGAAATCTCCAGTAATTCCATAAAAATTATATCGTTTATAGTTATTTTCAACAGCCATTTTTATTCCTTCAAAATGTACTGTATATGCTGATTGAAATTGCATTAATTTAGCATGACTTCCTCCTACTAAAGATAAAACTTCATTGCCATAAATTAGAAATAAAATTCCACCAAGTATTTCTTTATCACCATATTCTTTTTTTAATTCTTTAATTTTAATTAATTGATTTTCTAGTCTTTTAATTGCTTCTTCATCTTGTTTATTACTAGAAGTATATTTTTTCTCATTCATTTTCAAAATGTTTTTTTCTTTTTTGAAAATACGATTTTTTAATTCATTTTTATGTTCTTCTAATTCTTCTTTTGTATTTTTTTCATAGACATTAAAATCTATTTCTGCGATTAAAATTTTTAAAATACCACTATCATGTAAGTTATCCCACATTGCTTCATAATAGGAAAGAGGTCGATCAATAAATTCTCTTCTATCGCTTGTATGTGACATAATATCTTTAAAAATAGGTAATTCTTCTCTTGATATTTCTCTTGTAGTAATTCCACATTTTTCGTTTTTTCTTAAAATTTGTCTTGTTTTAGATTCCATATCTTCAAGAACATCGTCTAATGATTTATTTTCTGTTTCAATTACATGCATCCATCTTGGTTGAAGAGTATCTTGCATTAAATTAAAACCAAAAAATTTATATCCTAAACTCTCTAAATTTTTCATTGCAGATTTATTCTCGTAGCCATCTTTTACTATATTTCCATTATTGTCATGTTCTTGATATTCAAGAAAGGGGTCAATTTTTACAAATATTCCTTTTTCACTTTTTATGTATTTTTTTAACTCATTAGTAAATTCTTTTAATAAATTTTTGTTATTATAATCAATTAAAAATCCACGAGGTGAATAGAACATTTTTTTCTTAATAAAAGGTAGTTCTTTTGATAGTAGTAGGGCTCCTGCAATAATTTTATTTTTATCTTTTAAACCAATATAATGAGATTTCCAATTGTTTACATTTTTTAAATTAGCCCATTCTTCGGTTTGATGGAAAGTTATTTGAACATGTTTATCAGCAAATTTTTTAAATTCTTCTTTACTTATGTTTACTAATTTCATGTTTTAACTCCTTTTTACTTTTATTTTTGATAATATTTCTATAAATAGGTACTAATTTTGTAAATATTAAATACATTGGATAATTTGTTATATAATCCCATTCTCCTATAAACTCAACATAATCTCCTCCAAATTTCTTTTTAAATTCATGAAGGCCAAGTCGAGGATTATTTTTTGATAAGTCACCTATAGTACCAAATTGATCATATATTTTTATTCCTTTATTTTTGCAATATTTTATGTGTTCAAAATAAGTATTGTAATTTACATATGTTTCACTTAAAATGTTGTGATTTCCTGCATATAAAACCCAGGCTTTATCACCATATTCAATAATCATATGAGCACTTAGTGTTAAATCTTGACCGTATTCTTTTTTGTATGATTTATATTTTTCAATTTCTTTTATTAAGTTTTCTTTTTGTTTAGTAAGTTCTGTAAGTTTTGCTTTTGCACTTTTACTTAAATTATCTATTGGTAAAATTGATATTTGATTATTTGTTGTTTTTAATGTTTTTTCTAAAGCTTTAATTGTTTTATTTAAATGAATTTTTCCTAAAAAAAGAGTAGCTTTTGTTGTATCATTTCCATTAAATATTTCATAAAGAGTTTCATAATAATCTTCATTATATGAAATAAAATCTTTTCTATTTTCTGTTAGAGTCATTAAATGATAAAATTCTTTAATATCATTTTGATTTCCAATTGTAACTTCAGTATCTAATTTTAATGATTTAGCAATACGTTGTTTAGTTGTTTTAGAAAAATGTTCTTCAATTTCATCTAAATTTTTTTCTAAATTTATTCTAAAAGTATATCTTGGTTGCATAGTTTCAAAATTTTTAGTAAATCCTTGATGTTTAAATCCAACTTCTTTTAAAGTATTAAAAATTTCATCGAAATCAGGATTTTTTTCTTCTTCATTTTTATAATTAAATTTAGTTTTTATTATATCTGGATCTATTTTTATAAAAATAGCTTTTTTATTTTTAGCAAAATCTACTATTTTTTTAGTCATAATTCTTACTAATTCTTTTTTCTTGTAATCTAGAACAAATCCTCGAGGGGCGTAAAGATAACATAGATTTAATGGTAATTTTTTTTCTAAAAGAAGTGTTGCTGCTACGATATTGTTATCTTCATTTACTAAACCTAAATAATGTGGTGTTAAATTTTTCTTTACTTTACATAATTCTCCCCAAGATAAAGATTGTAGGAAATGTGATTTGTTTTTATGTTCACTTATAAATTTGTCAAATTGTTCTTTTTCAATATTTTTTAGTTTTAGCATTTATTTTTCCTCACTTTTCTATATTATTAGTATATCACAAAAGAAAGAATATAAAAGAAAAATTGCTACAATTTGATTTTACTTAAAGATTGATTTTTTTGTTTTAATAAATAAAAAGTAAGTATTTAAAATTATTTTTTTTAAACTTGAAAAAAATTAAAAAGTAATTTATTATTAAGTGTATAAGATACACTTGAAGTATTTTATAATATTGTAGGAAGGATGCAAAAATATTTAATAGGGAGATATATTATGGCAAAGTTAATATTTAGATATGGAGCAATGAATTCGGGAAAAACGACTGTGATGCTTCAAACTGCTTATAATTATGAAGAGAAGGGACATAAAGTAGTATTATTAAAATCATCTGAAGATACTAAAGGAGATGATTTAGTTGTTTCAAGAATTGGTCTTAGTAGGAAGATTGATGAATTTATAAAACCAAAAGATAAAGTCGTAAATGTTTTAGAAAAATATTTGGATAATATTGATTGTATTATTGTAGATGAGGCTCAATTTTTATTACCAAAGCAAGTGGAGGAGTTATATTATATTTCTAAAATTTATGATATTCCAGTTATTACTTATGGTTTAAGAACTAATTTTGTTATGGAAGAGTTTAAAGGTAGTCCAAAACTTTTATTACTTGCAGATGAAATACAAGAACTTCCAACAATTTGTAGTTGTGGAAAAAAAGCTAGAATGAATGCAAGAAAAGTGTTTGGAGAATATGTTACTGAAGGAGAAAGTGTCGTAATAGATGGAGAGAATAAAAATACAGAATACGAACCATTATGTGGAAATTGTTATTTAGAAAAAGTTATGAAAGCTAATAAAAAAAATATTAAAAAGTTAATATATAAATAATTAAATTTGTTGTATAATAAAAATGAATAGAAATATTCAGGAGATGTAAGTATGGATAAAATTTATCTAAATCATAATAATGAAAAAAAGAAAAGTTTTAAATTAAAAATATTTATGCTTTCGATTTTGATTGGAATTTTATCTAAGAATACTGATACTTTTGCTAATCAATTAAATAATAGTGAAATAGAATATTCTATTGATATAGAAAGTGTAAAGTCTTTTGAATATTTTCTGAAAAACGTCGATAATTCTTTTGATTGGATAATTAATTATCCAGATATTGAAGAACTTACTATTAATATTGAGACTACTAATCAAAAAGAATTAGAGAAATTAGAAAATATAAGTAATTTAAAAAACTTAAAAAAACTTAAAATATTTACTAAAAAGAATGTTTCTATAACAAATGATAGTTTTACATTTTTAAAGAATTGTAAAAATTTAAGAGAATTAATTATTGATGGACCTTCAATTGAAAAAGGAGTTATTGAATCTTTAAAGCAAATAAAGAAACTTTCTATTAATTGTTTTCATAAAATTTTTAATAATATTGATACAGATTTTAATCAATTAATTTTTTTAGATGAATTAAATTTTTTAGATTCAGAATCTTATGATATTCCTATCTGGTTTAATTCAAATAACTATAAAGTTTTAAAAAGAAATGGGGTTAATATTACTTCTAATAAACAAAATGTTATTAATAATGTAAAAATAGTAAATAGTGAGTTAGACTACATAATTAAAACTCTTAATATTTCAAAAGATGAAAGTGAAATTGATAAATTTGATAAAATACTAATTTATGTTTTAAGTAATTTAGAGTATGATGAGTATATTTCACAACTTATGGAGGCTAAAGCAGAAGAAACTAAAAAAGAGGCAAGAAAGTTTTATGAAAATGGTTTTCTTTACGGGGCATTAGAAATGGATAGTGCAATATGTGGAAATTATGCTGCATTACTTACAGCTTTATGTAGAAGGGTTGGTATAAATTCTTATTGTTTGTGTAATAGTGAACATGCATGGAATATGGTAGAGATTGATGATAATAACTATTTTACTGATTCAACTTTATTAGATAATAATTATATATCAGTTACAATAAAAGGTTTATTTGTTGATAAAAATGAAGAAATTTCTATGTTAGAGGCGATAGAAGAAGGATTTAAGGATAATTTAGATATGTATTTATCATGTCCTTATGAAGAAGTTTATCTGAAAGAAAGTGATACTTATAATGCTAGTAACTTTCCTTCTTATATAGAAATTCATCCTGTTTCTTTACCTACAACTGGTTTAATTAATAATAATTATAAATTTGAAATTAGATTTAATGATTTTAAAATTATTATTGTAGGAGCAACTTTAGTAAGCGTTTTAATTACTTTAAATGTTATTTTATCAAGAAGAAAAAAAGAAAGAGAAAAAATTATGGAAGAATTTATGCAAGAGATTAATATGAATAATGAAAATAAAGAAAAGAGCAAACAATATATTAAAAATAAAAGATGATGGCTTATATCATGTTTAAGCTATCATCTTTTTTTAAATAGTCATTAGTTTTTTTATTTTCTAGTTTTTCTATTCTTTCATTTAATTTAAATAATTCTCTTTTTATATTGTTAATTTCTTCTTCTAAATTGAATTGTGGCATCCCGCCAAAGGGTCCAGGAAAATATGGATAAGGTAAATTATTCATAAAATCAACTTCTTTCTCTTTATTTTATGCCATTTAGAAATAAGATGTGATAAAATATTTGATGGAGTGATTAGATGAGACTTAGAAATGTAAAAAATAAAGAAGATATAATGAATAATTCAAATTATTTGGTAAAAAATTATTATGATTTTAAAGGAAATTGGAAGGAACTATTTGGTAATGATAATCCTATCTATATCGAAATTGGAATGGGAAAAGGTAAATTTATAATTGAAAATGCAAAGATGTATCCTGATATTAATTTTATAGGTATAGAAAAATATGATAGTGTGATTGCTAAAGGATTACAAAAAATACCGGACGGACTTAATAATCTTTTTATGATAAGAGCTGATGCCTTGGATATTGATGAAATATTTTTTAGAGAAATAGATAGAGTATATTTAAATTTTTCTGATCCTTGGCCTAAAAATAGACATCATTTGAGAAGATTATCTAGTAAAATATTTTTGGATAAGTATGAAAATATTTTTAAGAATGTAGAAGAAATTTTCATGAGAACAGATAATAGAGATTTATATATTTATTCATTAGTTAGTTTTAGTGAGAATGGATATAAATTAAAAAAAATTAGTTTTGATTTACATCATGATGATATGCCTCTTATTACTACAGAGTATGAAGATAAATTTTCTAAAGATGGTCTTCCTATTTATTATGTAGAATGTATTAAAGACTCTGTCCAAAATAGTAAATAAAAATAAATTATTTTTACATTTTAAAAAAAAATGCTATAATGTTATAAGAGTAGGTGAAATATGAAAAGAATAATTGTTTTACTCTCTATTGTCATGATTTTTATGACAGGGTGTAGTGTTACTAAATTGGATAATTCAAATATTAGTAAAAATATGAAAATACTACTATCAAAAAAAGTTAAATTGTATAATGTGTTTTATGATGGTTATAAGTATTATTTACCTAAAGGTGTTTCTTTTGTAAATAAGGAAGATTATAATGCAATTTTAAAAGATACAAATAATAATAAATATTATTTGTATGTTGATGCAATAAGTTATTATCATAAAGTTAAAAATGATTATGAAATAAATAAGAATGCACATTATTCTAAAAAATTAAATTACAACAAAAAGAATGGATATATTCAAATAGATGAAATAAATTCTAAGTTTTTTGTTCAATTTGTGTTTAATTATGTAAAAATAGAAGCTTATGTTGATAAAAATGTTTTAACTGATGTTATAAATAATATGTGCTATATATTAAGATCAGTTGAGTTTAATGATAAGGTATTAGAAAGTTTAATTGGAGATAATATTTTAGATTATAAGGAAGAAAATTATACATTATTTAAGAATAATCCTTCTAAAGAATCATTTTTGGATGTTGTAGAGAGGGAAGAGACTAGTAGATATAAAAAAGATATTGAAGATGAGAAGATAGATTTAGATTATTAGTTTAAAAGAGGTGGACTCATGGGTGTATTAGATAAAATTAAAAATGCTCTTTTTGAGGTTGAATATGTTGAAGTAGATGAACCTGAAAAAAAGGAAAAGAAAAGTAGAAATAAAGAAAAGACAAAAACTAGTGAAAAAGATTCTTCTAGTAAACCAATTGCTAAAAAGGTTGTTTTACCAGGTAAGAAAAATGAAAAAGTTGAAGAGTTAAAAGAAGAAGAGTTAAATGATGAAAATTTTGAAATTAGACCTAAAGATGAAGTTATAAAAGAAGATTTTGAAGATAATTTTAAATTTATGGATGATGGAGATTTTAAGGTTGATGATGAACCAGAGATTTTAGAGATATTTCCGAGTGATGAAGAGATTCCTAAAAGTAGAGTTAAAAAAAGACAAGAACAAGATATTTATTCTAATGATTATGATAAACAACAAGAGGAGAAAAGGATTGATGAGCCTGTTGTAGATAATTATTATCAAAAATCTCAGTCTAAAAAACTTTATTCTAGTTCTTATGATAGTAAACCTTATGGTATGGATAATTCATACGATGTACCAATGCATGAATATGGTTCATATGAAAAAAGAGAAGAAAAAAATTATTTTAAACCTAGTCCAATTATTTCTCCTATATACGGAATTTTAGATAAAAATTATAAAAAAGAAGATGTCGTTCAGAAAAAAGAAATTAGACTTACAACTAATTTTAGTCGAAGTAATGTAAGTGTTGATGATATTAGAAATAAAGCATATGGAGAAAAAGAAATAGTAGAAGATAATATTTCAACTTTTGAAGTTGAAGAGGAAGAAGAAAATGAAAATCTATTAGTTGATTTAAGTGATGAAAAAGGTAAACCTGAAGTAAAAGAATTAACTATGGGTGATGCTTTGGAATATTTTCAAGATTTAGGGTTAGAATATAATGTAGATTATGTTGATGCTAGCAAAGAAAGAACAACACCTAAAAGAGAAAAAGATAATTATGATGATTCTTTACAAGAAGATAATGATGAATCATTAGTTGTATTAGATGAAGTTTCTTCTGATGATGAAGAGAAATCTCCAAGTATTGTTCAAATTGAAGATGAATCAAATAATGATGAAGATTCAGTTGATGATGATAACTTGTTTGATTTAATTGATTCTATGTACCAAGAAAAAGATTAGAAAGGGTGATGCTAATGATAGAATTTATGAATTTATTTTTGCCAATAATATTATACATAGTAGGAATCATATTATTAATTGTCCTAATTATTTTAGGAATCAAATGCATAGGTATATTAGATAAAGTTGATAGAGTTGTGGATAATATAGAAGAAAAAGTTAATACTTTTAATGGAGCTATCTCTATTATAAGTAAAGTTTCTGATGGAATTGCTAGTATAGGAGATTCTGTTATATTTGGAATTACTTCAGCTATATCAAAAGTATTTAATAAAATAAGATCTAAGGAGGAAGATGAATATTATGAGTAAAAATGAAAAGAAGTCAGGTTTAGGAAAATTTGTTGTAGGAGCAGCAGTAGGAGCTGGATTAGGTGTATTATTTGCACCAAAAAAAGGTAGTGAAACAAGACGTGAGTTAAAAAATAAAATTGATGAATTAGTAGCACAAATTAAAAATATTGACTTAGAAGAAGTTAAAGATGAGTTTGATAAAAAAGTTAATGAAATAAAAATGGAATTAGTTGATTTAGATAAAGAAAAAGTTTTAGAAATGGCAAAACAAAAAGGTGAACAATTAAAAACTAAAGCTCAAGAATTAGTGGATATGGCTGTTGAAAAAGGAACACCTATTTTGAAAAAGTCAGCTGAAGATGTTTTAAAAAATGTAATAAAAGTTTCTAAAGAAACTATTAAAAAATTAGATAATAAAAATTAATTATAATAAAATTCTACCTGGATAATGGTAGATTTTTTATTTTTTACTTTTCATATTATTAAAATTATGATATATTTAATTTATATTTTTGTAGATAAATAAATTAGTAGTAATTTATTATTTTTTTAGAGAACTAATGGTTGGTGAAAATTAGTAAATAATATTTTATGAATTACATTATTTGGAGAAAAATCGTATTATCGCGTTAAGATATAAAGATGCATGTTATACATGAATTAAGGTGGTACCGCGAGTAATTCGTCCTTATGAGGATGAGTTACTCGCGTTTTTTTAGGAGGATTTTATGCATACAGAATATGAAGTAAGAATTTTAGATATCAATGTAGAAGAGATAGTTAAAAAATTAGAAAGTTTAAATGCTAGTTTTGAATGGGATAGAATTCAAGCA
Source organism: uncultured Bacilli bacterium (assembly GCA_910589335.1). Taxonomy (GTDB): domain Bacteria; phylum Bacillota_I; class Bacilli_A; order RF39; family UBA660; genus UBA3789. Next base: position 23,526 of record CAJUTW010000014.1, read on the forward strand.
AGATACGTTTATGATTTTGTTCCAAAAGTAGATGGTAAATGGATAAGACTTAGAACTAATGGGGATAAAACAACATTAACTATTAAGAATGTGGTTAATTCTAATATTGATGGTACACAGGAGATGGAGATTTTAATAGATAATTTTGAAAGAGGTCATTTAATTTTAAAAGAACTTGGTTATGAAGCTAAAGCTTTTCAAGAAAATAGACGCATTCAATATTTATTGAATGGATGTGAGGTGGATATTGATTATTGGCCAGGAATACCTACTTATTTAGAGATTGAAGGTCCTAGTGAGGATGCAGTTTATCATATAGTTGATGTTTTAGGTTTTAAAAAGGAAGATTGTACTAGTTTAGATGTTCAAGGTATTTATAAAAGTTATGGTATTGAATTAGATAAAATAGATAATTTAAAATTAGAGGAGGAGAGAAAATGACAAATTGGGAAGAATTAAATCAAAGAGGTTTAATTAAAGATGTTGCAGGAGAAGGGATAGAAGAACTTATTAATAAGGGAGGAATTACTTTCTATTGGGGAACTGATCCTACTGCTGATAGTCTGCATTTAGGACATTATAGTTCTTTAGTTACGGCTAAAAGATTAATGCTAATGGGACATAATCCAATTCTTTTATGTGGAGGTGCAACAGGAAGAATTGGAGATCCTCGTCCTACTAGTGAGAGAGAAATTATTAGTATCGATGTTCTTAATAAAAATATTGAGGCAATTAGAGTACAAATAGATAAGATATTTGGTGGTAAGGCTAAACTTGTTAATAATTATGATTGGTTTAAGGATTATAATTATTTAGACTTTTTAAGAGATGTTGGAAAATATATTAATGTAAATTATATGCTTTCAAAAGATATTATTGATAGACGACTTGAAACTGGTATTACTTATGCTGAATTTAGTTATATGCTTATTCAAGGATTTGACTTTTTACATATGTATGAAAATATGGGTTGTACTATGCAAGTTGAGGGATCTGATCAATGGGGAAATATTACTACAGGAATAGATTTGATTAGAAAAATTAAAGGAAGTGAAGCTTATGCTTTTACAATGCCACTTATTTTAGATTCAACTGGTAAGAAATTTGGTAAGAGTGAGGGGAATGCTTTATGGTTAGATGAAGAAAAAACTTCTAGTTATGAATTATATCAATACTTATTAAATACAGATGATTCTAAGGTAGAAGAGTATTTGAAAGTCTTTACATTTATAAGTTTAGAAGAAATTGCAGAAATTATGAAAAAGCATAATAGAGAGCCACATTTAAGACTAGCACAAAAAGAACTTGCAAGATGTATAATTACTGATTTACATGGAGAAGAGTCATATAATAATGCAATTAAAATAAGTGAGAATTTGTTTAGTGGAGATATTAAATCTTTTACAAGTAGAGATATTGAAGTAGCTTTTAGGGGATTAACACCATTTATAATAAATAAAGATTTAGATATAGTTACTTTATTAGTAGAAGCTAAAATCTGTTCAAGTAAAAGAGAGGCACGTGAATTTTTAAGTAATGGTTCAATTATTTTAAATGGAGAGAAACTAACTAATTTAGAGCTAATAGTAACTAAAGATTTATGTATAGATTCTAAATACTTAATTGTTAGACGTGGAAAGAAAAAGTATCATATTGGTATTTATGAATAAAATATATTGTAAATAAGAAATACAAATTTTAAGTATTTCTTTTTCTTTATAGAAAAAAATAAATTTTTTTGTTATTATGAAGATAATACAGGAGGTTATTATGAACATAAAAAAAAGAAGAAAAAGTATTAAAAAAAGAAATAATCATTTAGTTATATTTTTTTGTGTAATTTTAATTACTATTTTTGTCTCTATTAATGTGTTTTTTGAAAATAAAAAAGATAATTATTTTGATATAGTATATTCTTTAGTAAGTTATAATGAAGAGTATGTTACTGTTGGTAGTAATAATGATAATAAGAAGAAACTTGAGAAGGCTAAAGTTTCTAAATATAATAAAAATAAAGAAAAAGTTTTTGATAAATTATATAATGTTGGTTTTAATAGTAAATTTTATGGAGTAATTAATGATGGTAGTGATATAGTTGCTGTTGGGAGTTATGAAAAAGATGAGTATGAGAGTGAATTATCTCATACTAAAGCTTTAATTGTTAAATATGATGAAAATGGGGATATTATTTTTGAAAATGATTTTAAAATTTTAGATGTTTCTAAATTTACTAATATAAAAAAAGTAGATGATGGATATATTGTTACTGGACAAAGTATAAGTAATGAAAAAAATAAAAGTAATAATGATGGTGGAGCTATACTTGTTAAGTATGATTTAGATGGTAATTTATTATGGAGTAAAACTTATGGTGATAGAAAAAGTGCAATATTTAATGATTTGTTAATTAAAGATAGTTATATTTATACTGTAGGGTTATTAAAAAATAATATTGGTGTAATATGTAAATTTGATTTAGATGGAAATTTTATTAGTTATAATGATTATAAATATACTGATGTAAGTGGTTTTAATAGTCTTACTTTAATAAATAATAAATTATATGTTTGTGGAACTAATAAAGTATCAGAAAATGATTTTAATGCTATGATTGTTGAATATGATTTAGATTGTAATTATATTAGACAGGCTATATATGATTATAATAATAGTTCTTTTAGTAAAATAATTAGTGATAATCATAATAATTTAATTGTTATTGGGACAAAATATATTAAGAATAAAGCTAATTATAGAAAGAGGCAAAAAAATACTGATGGTATTATTGGAAAATATAATTCTAATTTGGATGAGGTTTCAATAGTTACTTATGGAGATTTAGGAGAAGATTATTTTACTGATGTGAAACTTGTTGATGATGATTATTTAACGATAGGTTATTCATCATATGATGATGGGAGCTATTTAAGTAAATTTATAAGATTTAGTGATGCTCTTAAAGTTTTGGAGGTAGAATAATAACTGAAGAAAATCAGTATATTATTTTTTGCATATAATAAATAGTGAAGATAATAGTTTATTAATTCTTAAAATGATTGTAAATTAGATGTGTTTAAGTAGTTGGAAGTAGTTTTAATGAAAGTATTTGATGTATAAATTATTGTTAAGGAGGCTTTTTTTTGGAAAATAAAGTAAAGTTAGCAAATAAAATATATCCTTGGTTTGCAGGTTTATCATCAGATTTAATATTTTTTATTGCTATTAATTCAATTTGGCTTACAACAGTGAAAGGTTTTAGTTTTGCAGAAATAACATTTTTTACTACAGTTTCTAGTCTTTTTGGAATTGTTTTTCAATTTCCTTCTTTAATTATTATTAAAAAAATGGGAAATACTAATTCCATTAGATTTGGGTCGTTTTTATTGTTAGTTGCTAGTATTATGCTTACTTTTTGTACAAAGTATATTTCTTTTATTATGGCTAATATATTTTATGAAATGGCATTTGTTTTTACTTTAATGAGTTCTGTTTTAATAAAAAATAACTTAAACTATTTTAGTAAAAATAAAGAATATGTAAAAATAAGAAGTAAAGCAAGTTTGATATATGCAGTTGCAACTGCTTTTATCACATTACTTTCTGGTATTTTATTTAATTTATATAATTATCTACCAATGATTTTGGGAATTATTAATAGTTTAGCTTGTTTAGTTATGTCTTTTTTAATATTTGATGTTGATGAAAAAATTAGTTTTACAAAAGAGATGATTAAAGAAGAGAGAAAATTATTAATTCCTCGGCCTTTTAAATTGTTTTTATTAATATTATTTTTTTATGCTATGATGTTTGGAATTATAGTAATTGGGCAACAAGATTCTAAATTATTAATTCAATCAGAGTTATTAAATATTTTATCAGTTTCTAAAACAGCTACTTATATAGGAATTATAATGTTTATATCAAGACTTTTAAGAATAGTTGTTAATTATTTTTATCCAAAACTTTATAATGTTATGAAAGATAAAATGATTATTCTTCTTGGTTGTAGCTTATTATGTGGATTAATAATTTTATTAATTGGATATTATCTTAATGTAAATATTTATATAAAAATATTTATAATGGTAGGAGCGTTTTCTTGTTTTCCTTCTTTAAGAGATCCAGTCAATATTTATATTCAAAATTTATTATTAGAAAAGTTTTCAAAAGAGTATCAAAAAGATACAATGATTTATTTATCTTTGTCTAAACATATAGGACAATTCATCATTAGTTCAGTCGCAACAATTATTTTATTAAAATTTCCTTTACAATATTTATTTTTTGTATTTAGTATTATATTAGTGTTTTTAATATTACTTACTTTTAAAATAAAAAAAATATTAGAAAATAATATTTAATATAATAAAAAAATACTAGTTTTGGCTAGTATTTTTATGAGTATTTTTTTACTTATTATAGAATTCAACGATTAATGCTTCATTAATGTCTGCATTTAATTCATTTCTTTCTGGTAATCTTACATAAGTACCTTCCATTTTTCCTTCATCATAACTAACAAATTCAACTCTTTTAGATACTTTTGCTAAAGATTCAGCTACTACTTTTAAGTTTTTATCATCTTCTTTAATTGAGATAATATCTCCAGGTTTAACTCTGTATGATGGAATATCAACTTTTTTACCATTTACAGTTACATGACCATGGTTAACTAATTGTCTAGCTCCACGACGAGTAGAAGCAAAACCAATTCTATATACTAGATTATCAAGTCTTGATTCTAGTAATCTTAAGAAATTTGTACCATGAATACCTTGCATTTTAGCAGCTTCATTGAAAGTTTTCTTAAATTGTCTTTCGTTCATTCCATACATAAAACGAACTTTTTGTTTTTCTTTTAATTGTGTTCCATAGTCTGATAATTTACCTTTACGAGCATTACCATGTTGACCTGGACCATAAGGACGACGAGCTAATTCTTTACCAGTTTCACTAATAGAGAATCCAACACGACGAGCTTGTTTGTAGCTTGGACCTGTATATCTTGCCATAACTAATCTCCTTTTTTATTTTAATTTTTTACAAACCGATGAAATTAATTTAGTCATATTTTAGGGAGTTTTTCTTATTTTTCGCGTAAACAGCAATAGTTACTCAATACTTATGAAAAACACTTTAAAATATTCTAAATTTGCTGTTTCATTTAAATTTGCAGTTTTAATTATATGATAGAACTGTTGATATGTCAAGAATTTTGTAGCTTTTTCATAGGTTTAATATAAAAATTATTGGTTAAAACTTTGTTTTTGTATTTAAGCTATTTTAACAATTTTATAAGATTTTAAAATTTTGTCGAATATTGTAGAAAAAAATTTAAAATTTGTGGTAAAATAATATATAGACTAGGATGAAATGAGGTGAAGTTATGCAAGGACAATTTCTTATAATTGGTTCGGGTGTTGTTATTGCACTAATAATTGTTATTGTTGTACTTCATTTTGTTAGAAAATTAGAAATAAAATATTATCGTAATAAAGTTAAAAGTTTGGAAGTACAAAGAAATATGGTAGCTTCAACTCCTGTTTTATTAGAATTATCTAAAGTAGAGCCAATTATAAAAAATGATATGATGGAAGAAAAATATAATCGTTGGCAAGATAAATTTGTTGATATTAAGGAGAAAAGACTTACTTTAATTGATGATTTATTAATTGATTTAGATGTTTATATTGAAAAAAGAGATTATAAATCATGTGGATATAGAATTGCTACTGCAGAAATAGAAATTTATAAAGTAAGAGAAGCTGCTGAACATTTACTTGAAGAAATTAAAGATATTACTTTAAGTGAAGAAAAGTATCGAGCAATAGTAACTAAACTAAAAACGAAATATAGAAGTTTAAATAAAGAATTTCAAGATCATAGACAATTATATGATTCAATGCAAGAGGCAGTTGAGATGCAACTTGAAAATATTGAAAAAAGATTTTTAGATTTTGAAAAAGTTATGGAATCTAATCAATATAATGAAGTAGTTCATATTTGTAAAGCAATAGATACAATGATTGATCATATGGAAATTGTTATAAAAGAGTTACCTGATGTTTTATTAATGGCTAATCAAGTTATTCCAAATAGAATGAGAGAAATTGAAAATATTAATAAAGAAATGATTAATAAAGGATATAACTTAGATTATTTAAATGTTGATTATAATATTACAGAATCACGTAAAAATATTAGTAAAATTTTAGATAAGGTTAAGGTTTTAAATTTAGAAGGAAGTATGTTTGATTTAAAAACAATGCTTGAGTATTATGATTCTTTATTTGTAGATTTTGAAAAAGAACGTTTATCTAGAAAAGTATATGAAGAAGAAATTGTAGATTTTTCTAAACGCTTAGATAAGACAAATAACTTAGTTAAAGATGTTTATGAACAATTAGATGATATTAAGACTATGTATGATTTAAATGATGAAGATATTGAGATTATACATGAAGTTAATAAAACATTGGTTGTTATAAATGATGATTATAAAAAATTAGTATCTAAATGTGAATCTAAATCTTGTCCTTATTCAAAACTTAATGAAGAATCTGAAGATCTTACTAATAGACTTACTGTTATGGAAGATGAGTTTGATGTAGCTTTAAAATCACTTGGAAATATGTATGATGATGAAATAAGAGCTAGAGAACAGTTAGAAGAAATTCAAGAATTTTTAAAAACTTGTAAAAATAAAATGAGAAGTTATAAATTGCCTGTTATTACTGATAATTATTTTGTTCAATTAGATGAAGCAAATGAAGCAATTTTTGAAGTTATTAATGAACTTTCTAAAAAACCTATAGTTATAAAGACATTAAATACAAGAGTTGATACTGCAAGAGATTTGGTTTTAAAACTTTATAATACTACTAATGAAATGATAAAAACTGCTCAAATGGCTGAGATGGCAATAGTTTATGGAAATAGATATAGAAGTCAATATGAAGAAGTTCATCAAGGATTAATTGATGCTGAGGCTAGTTTTTATAAAGGAAATTATAAAGAAAGTTTAGATATTTCTATTAAAGTAACATCAATAGTTGATGAAAATATTTATAGAAAATTGTTGAGTATTTATGATAAATAAAAATAGAAGAGGTTTTGGAAGATTTGAAGTATTAACAATAATGGTTATAATTTTAATTATAATGTGTTTTTTGATGTATGTAATTTTAAAGGGTTTAGAAAAACAGAAGTTTATTACTATGAAAGATAGTGCTTTAGAATTTTCTAATATTGTTATAGCTAATAGATTTTCATTTCATAATGATAATATAGTTTATTTAGAAGAAGTTATTGATGAAGATTTAATAAAAAAAATTAAAAGTCCTTTTAGTAAAAAAAATTGTGATAGTATAGAGTCAAAAATTGAGATAATAAATGGAAAAACTTTAGTTACTTTAAAGTGTGATAATTATTTGATTGATAAAGCTATGGTAGATTCTTTAGATAAAATGGAAATATTCAAAGTAAGTGAGTGGAGTTTAAAAAAACAAAAAGAGATTAACGAAGAACGTCAGATGTTTAATTGTATAAAAAATAGTAAAGATGTTTATCCTATTTATAAAGAAGAGTTTAATTTGATTTATAATATTAATAAAGAATTTGGTACTAATTATTATTTTTTAGATGAAATAGGAGAAGAGTGTGAAGTTATAAAGAAAAATTTTTATAGATCTAGAGAAGTAGTTAATTATTAGTAATAATTGGGGTGATAGTTATTAATACAAAAAAGAAAATTAGTAAAAGAAAAAAGACTATGATTTGGATTAGTTTAATTTTAGTCGTTGTTATTGTTTTTTTAGTAGTTTTATATTTTAAGATTAAAGATAATAAATTAAATAGTCCAGCTGAGGTTACAAAGAACTATTTAGAAAAATATATTAAGTTAGATAAAGAAATTATTTCAAATATAAAATTTGAATATAAAGATAATTTGAATGATGATCAAAAAAATATATTTGCTAAAGCTATTAGAAGACAGTATGAGAAGATGGGATATTCTATTCTTAATGAAGAAATTAATAATGATAAGGCTATTATTAAAACTGAAGTAACTGTTTTTGATTATAATAATTGTTGGAATAATGCAGAAGATTATGTAAATATATATGCTTATAGGTTTAGTGATGAAGTAAAAAAAGTAGATTATAAATTAAGTCAAATGACTAAGTGTAAAGAAAAAGTTACATATAATATAAAATTTAACTTTATTAAGAAAAATAATAAATGGGAAATGAGTAAACTTAGTAATGATGATATTAGAAAAATAAATGGTACTTATTAAAAAAATATGTAGAAATTTGAGATGTTTTCCTCAGATAATTCTACATATTTTTATTATATTTATGAAAGAAAATGGTATTCATAAAGGTAGATACTTTATGATTGATATTTTCTATTATTTTCTACTATTTACTACATTAAATATACAATAAATTTAGTATTTAAGCAATTAAATAGAGTTGTTTTTATAGTAAATTAAAAATTTTTTCAATAATCTCTTATAAATAAGTAGTCAATAAATAGTCAGATATATAAGAAAATAAATAAAGTAACAAATAATTACATTTATTTAATAGTAGTCATTATTTTAGTCAAAGATTTTAAAAATCATTATTATTCAATATGAATTAACCGTTTCATCATAAAGTATCTACCTTTATGATTTTAGAAAGGATATATATGAAGAGTTTTAATTGTGTTAGAGATTTTTTTATTAAGAATAAAATGATTAGTTTTTGTTTTTTAGTTTTATTAGTAATTGGTTTAATTACAGTACCAAGAATATTTGCAGAACTTCAACCAGTTAAGAGTGTTG
>CAJUTW010000015.1 GCA_910589335.1 uncultured Bacilli bacterium
AGGATATATTGATCATAAAGAACTACTTATTTCGCCAGAAGAAGCTAATAATTTAAAACCAAATGAAGTAACAATACTTTGTACAGGAAGTCAAGGAGAGCCTCTTGCTGCTTTATCAAGAATCTCTAATGGTACTCACAAACAAATAAAATTAAGACCTGATGATGTTGTAATATTCTCATCAAGTGCAATTCCAGGAAATGCTTTAAGTATTTCTAAAACAATTAATAAATTATATTTAAAAGGTGTTAAAGTTTATACAAATAACATTTTAGCAGATCTTCATACATCAGGTCACGCTAATGAAGAAGAAGTAAAATTAATGATTCGTTTAATTAGACCAAAATATTTAATGCCATTTCATGGTGACTATCGAATGTTAAAAAAACAGGCAAATATAGGAATAAGTTGTGGTATACCTAAAGAAAATACATTTATTTTAAAAAATGGAGATACACTAAATATTAAAAATCACATAATTACTCCTGGAGAAAGCAAACCAGGTGCTGATATTTATGTAGATGGAAATAGAATTGGAGAAATTGGTGGTGCAGTAATAAAAGATCGAAAGATTATGGCAAACGATGGAATATTAGTAGTTATCGTAAATGTTGATATGAAAAAAAGAGAATTATTAATAAAACCAAATATAACAACAAGAGGATTCATTTTAGTAAATGAAAATGAAGAACTAATTCGAAAAATAGAAAATAAAGCTGAACAAACAATTACATCTGCCCTAGCGAATCCAAAATCAACATTTGCAACCCTAAAAAGTGAAATTACAGATACCCTATATCCATATATAAACAATTTAACAGGAAGAAAACCAATAATTTTACCAATAATATTAGATATAAAAAAATAAGACTTCAAATTGAAGTCTTTTTATATTTTTAAAAATCAGTTTCTTTAACAGTTAACAAATAAATATCATTATCTTTTTTGATATAGAAATAAGATTTATGATGTTTAGCAACTACATAATACATAATAGGTAATTTTAAATTATCTCTAACATCCAATAATTCAGTAAACTTACTTATTTTAATAACCTCAAATTGATTTAAATCAGGCATATTAGTAGTTTCAACTATTAAACGATCATACTCATTTAATAATTTATTAATATATCTATCATATTTACTATCAAAGTCCCCTAATAACAAAATGAGTTTAATTAATTTTATAAATTTAACTAAAATTAATATTAAAAACAATAAAGATAAAAATATACAAATATAATTAGTTCTTGTCATATCACTATTACTTTTGACTTTAGCTTCTCCACTAATTTCTTCAGAATCCATTTTTATATTTATAGCTCTTTGAGAAAGTGGAATTGTAATTAAAGATTCTTTAGTATCATTAATTTTATATGTAGAAATAGAACTTGAATTTTGTTTATGAACTTTTAAATAAACTTTAAGATAACTTTTAGTATCTAATCCATAGTCTAATTTAAATTTATTAGCTATTTCATTATAATAATCATAATCAATTTTAATACTCTCATCTAAAGAATAACTTGCCTCATTTATCATACTAGCATTTTTTTTATCAAGAAGTACATAAGATTTTTGTCCTATAACATTTTCATTTTCTGAATCTGTTATTACTAAATCACCTACTATTGAATAATCAAAATCTAAAGAACTTTTCTCATCTATACTAAAGTTATAATTAAAATCAATTTCAATATTTTTAATAAGATTAGCAACATACATCATGTTTTTATTTAAATATTCTTTATCATAAAAATCATTATCTTTTAAATATACTTTATAATCTATCTTACTTCCTTCACTATATTTAATTGTGTGTTCCATATTATAATCAAATGCTTCATATAAAGAAACACTAAAAAGTACAATAAATATAAATAAAAATATAACATTATTAAATACTCTTCTAAGATAAGTTACCTCTTTCTTCTTCCCTTTAAAACGATATTTCTTTTTCTTATCTATATAATTATCATCTTTTTCTAATTTAGAAAAATCTACTCCTTCTAATTCATTAACAACTTTATCTTCTTCTATTTCTTCTTCATTAATAAATAAAAATTTTTTATTCTTATCTTCTTTATTATTTTTATTATCATCTATAAATTCAAATTTCCCCATTTAATTCTTCCTCCTTAATTATAGCTCATTCAACCATACTATAGGCCATCCTACATAATCAATATTACCTTTAACTATTCCACTAATCATACTCTTCTTAACTTTATATTTATCTTCTTCATTATTACTATCACCTTTAGTATAAAAAATATCTTCATTATTTATTTTAACAACTCGATTAATTCTATGAATTATAGTTACACCGTTATATTTATAAGCAATAATCATTCCTTTTTTTAATTTAGTATCTTTATTAATCTTCTCTACTACAACAAGATCTCCTTTATTAAGATAAGGATGCATACTTCCACTAGCAATCGCAATAACATGATATTTAAAATATCCCGAACAAAAATAAACTAAAAATATCACAATAAAACTTGAAAATCCCAAAATTAAATAATCTTTTTTCTTATAATTTCTACCAATATATTCATCATTTTCTACTCTAAAATCGTTATAAATTTTTCTACCAATAATTATAGGTAATAATAATCCAATTAAAGAAAGTATATACTCACTAACATCAGGAATAATCGGTAAAATATAACTATATAATTGTATTATAATTTGATAGAAAATTAATGGTTTATATCCAGATTTTATACTTAAATATGTACAAACAATATTATTACTAATAGCAGGTATCAAATTTAGAGATATAAATAAAAATATATTATACTTTGACGAAAAATCATTTAAACTAAAAGAATTAAATAAATCAAAGATTATAAATAAAATACACGATAATATAATTAATAATTTATTATCAGATGCTTTCATTAATATTTCATATCTTAAAATTTCTTTTAGAATGATTGTAATAAATATAGGAATTATAATATTACTCAATCCATAAAAATTTAAATAACTATTATTTTTAACAAATCCTACTATCAAACCAAATAAATAAAAAATTATAAAAAACATTAATAAAATTATAAATATCTCAATAATTACATTTTTAGTATATCTATGCTTATCTTTCTCAAATCCAAAAATAAATTTAAAAAGAAATAATAGTCCTATAAAAAATAAAATAATAGTAAACTGATTTAAAAACTTAAATAAAAAACTATTTAGAAGTACTAATATAAGTACAAAGAATTCAAACAACAATAATTTTTTATACCCTCTTTTCATTCTTACCTCCAAAATAGTAATTATTCTTAGTTAACTTTATCTGTTGAACTATAATCTAGTGCTATATCACCAAAGAAAACTGTAAAATCTCCATCAGTTGCAACAGCACCGCTTTTATATTCTATAGTTACAATAACTTTTTCAAACATTCCTTTAACTAAATTATGACCATAAATACTACTAATAGATTTTTCTGTATTAATATCACTTCCAATTTTTATATTTAAAGTAATATTTTCACAAGCCTCATTTACTAAACTATTTGTTGTTCCAATTTTTGCTTCACATAATTTATTAGAAGATGCACCATCAACATTCTTAAAGTAAACGTTTTTTAAAAATGCTTCCAAATCACCTGAATTAGCAACATAAAAAACATATTCAACTTTTTGTCCTGGAGCTGTAAAATTAGCACTTAAGCCACTGATAGTTTTAGAACCTGCAAGATTAGTAATTAAACCATTAGAAGCTTCTAAATTACTAGGAGTTACAATAGGAATAATTGGATCAGTCTTAACTACTGAATTATTAGATGAAAATTCAACTTTAAAATTATCAGGATTAGCAATATAAGAAGCTCCTGGTCTAATTGTCAAAGTTGTTGAATAAGTTGCAAAACCTACTGAGATTCCTATAACAATGAATAATAAAATCCCAACTATTATTAACTTTGAATTAATATTTTTTTCCATATACTTCTCCTCTATTATCTCCTTAATTTTAACCTTTTTTATTATATTAGTCAACTCCCAAGACTTACATATTCTTATCTAAATCATATTATAAAAATTATTTTCTATAATTACTTTCAAATCTTTAGAAGTTAACTTACAAAATAATGATAATTGATAATAAAAATAACAAATCTTTTTATTGTTAATTTTCATAAGCTCTAAATAAGTATCCCATTCTAATTTTGACATATCATCTATATAAATAGGAAAATATAAATAAAATTTTCTCATAAAAACTATATTTTCATATGAAAAAATTTTACTATTTCCAAAATAATAAGCTAAAAATAATGAACATTTTTTTATAATATTTTCACAATAACTTTTTTTCTCCCAAGTAAATTTACCAACTTTCCAAAATAAATACAATTTATTTTTATTAATAATTTCCCCTCCTATTTCATTATTCTAAGAAAACAAAATAAAATCCAAAAAAAGAGACATTATTTTGCCTCTTCCATTGCTCTTGTTTCTCTAATAACTGTAATTTTAATTGTTCCAGGATATTTCAAATTACTTTCTATTTTTTCTTTAACTTCTCTTGCAATTCTATGTGCTTCTAGATCATCTACTTCTTCAGGTTTTACAACAACACGTAACTCTCTTCCAGCTTGAACTGCATATGTTTTTTCGACACCTTTAATTTCATTACCAACTTCTTCAAGTTGTGATAATCTTTTGATATAATTTTCTAACGAATCATTTCTAGCTCCTGGTCGTGATGCTGATAAAGCATCCGCAATAGCAACTATTGTTGATATGACACTTATAGCTTGACAATCACCATGATGTGAAGCAATAGCATTAATAACTATTTCATTTTCTTTAAATTTCTTTGCTAAATCTACTCCTATTTCAACATGGCTACCTTCGATTTCATGATCAATTGCTTTTCCAATATCATGCAATAAACCTGCTCTTTTTGCAAGAGCTACATTTTCTCCTAATTCAGCTGCTAAAATACCAGATAATTCAGCAACTTCCTTAGAATGCTGTAAAGCATTTTGTCCATAGCTAGTTCTAAAATGTAATTTACCAATAATTTCTATTAATTCTGAATCAAATTTAGTCAAACCTAATTCAAAAGTAACATCTTGACCATATTCAATAATTTTTTGCTTCATATCTTTACAAACTTTATCATAAAGCTCCTCAATACGAGTTGGATGTATTCTTCCATCTTTAATTAAAGTTTCTAAAGTAACTCGTGCTATTTCTCTTCTTAAAGGATCGAAACTAGATAATACTACTGCTTCTGGAGTATCATCTATTATTAAATCTACTCCTGTGATAGCTTCAATAGTTCTAATATTTCTACCTTCCCTACCAATGATTCTACCTTTCATTTCATCATTAGGTAAATCAACAACTGTAACCGTTTGATCACTAGCAATATCAGCAGCATATTTCTGCATTGAACTTACAATCATTTCACGTGCTTTTTTATCAGCTTCCAATTTAGCTTCATTTTCACGTTCTCTAATGAATTCAGAAATTTCTTTATTCATATCTTCTTTAACTTTAGCCATAACTAAATCTCTAGCCTTTTCTTTACTAAAACCAGAAATTTTTTCAAGTAAAACTAATTGCTCTTTTTTTATCTCATCCACTTTACTTTTTTCATTTTGGATTTCTTCTAATTTTTCTGAAAGTTTATCTTCACGTTCATCTAATGCCAATTCACGTTTTTGATACATTTCATCACGCTTATTAATACTTTCTTCACGCTGTAATAATCTATTTTCACTTTCTTTTATTTCTTCTTTTTTCTCACGAATTTCTCTATCCAAATCCATTTTAAATCTATGAGCTTCTTCTTTTTGCTCAATAGCCGCATCTCTTTTTAATTTATCAATTTCTTTTTTTGTTTGATTAATCAAATTTTCCGCTTTTTTTGAGATTAAACTTCCTCTTATATAATTAATCACAAATGATACAACTAAACCTATAACTAGGCCTATAACTATAAGTAAAATGGAGAACAACACTTTATCCATAAAATTCCTCCATCTAGATTAGAATTAAGCCCTAATCTAACTCTATTTTAATTTTATTTTATAACCTTGTCAAGGAAAACAAAAGACTAATCTATAAAAACAAAAAATAAAAGCTATTAAGAAACTTTTATTTATTAGATGAAAAATATTTTTCCACAACCTCATAATCACTATATTTTAATTTTTTATCTTCAATCGCCATATAATTATCTCTACCTTTTCCTAAAATTAAAACAACATCGTTCTCTTTAGCAATTGATAAAGCATGAAAAATAGCTTCTTCCCTATCTTGAATTCTTATATAATCTTTTCTATCTCCTACCATTTGATTAATTATTTCATCAACATCTTCATATCTAGGATCATCCATAGTAAATATTGCAATATCGCTATTATCCATTACAATATTTCCTATAGGATTTCTTTTTTCTTTTTCCCTACCTCCTGCTGCTCCAGTAATAGCAATAACTCTATTATAATCTTGAAAAGATGAAAGGATATTTTTTATAGCATTAATTGTATGAGCATAATCTAAAATTATAGTGTAATTTTGTCCAAAATCTAATCTTTCACATCGTCCTCCAACTGCATTTAAGTGTTCAATTTTTTTAATCAATGTTTTGCTATCTATTCCATATAATAAACATATAATAAAAGCCATTACGACATTATAAACATTATAATCCCCAATAAAAGGACTTTTTATTTTGTACTCAGATAAACCATTTTTTAAACAAATCTCTGTAAAGGTAGGCATATGCTTTACATCTGTAATTACATAATCATTACTTTTAGAAAAACCAAAAGTAGACAAATTTTTACATTTTATTTTTTGTAAATTATCATCATCTCCATTTACCACAACATAACCATTTTCCTTAACTAAATTAAGTAATTTTAATTTACACTCTAAATAATTTTTAAAAGTTTTATGAACGTTTAAATGATCTCCTGTTATATTTGTAAAACCAATTATATCAAACTGTAAATTATCTACACGATTATGTAATAAAGCCTCACTTGATACTTCCATAACTACTTCATTACATTTATTATTTTCTATAAAATTTAAATCTTTATATAACTCTTCAATACAAGGAGTTGTATTATTAGTAGATAATTTTTTATCCTTTACACTAAGCCCATTTGTACCAATATAAGCTGCATCACCAATTAATTCTTTAACAATTGTTGTTGTTGTTGTCTTACCATCAGTACCTGTAATACCAATAAAATTAAAACTATCTAATTCTAAATCATAAAATTTACAACAACAAGTTCTAAAAACTTCATCAATATTATCAACTTTTATATATGGAATATTAAAATTTATATCTCTATCACAAATAACACATGAACAACCTTTTTTTATTGCCTCTTCTATATAATCAAAATGGTCAACATTAAACCCTTTTGTTGCAACAAAAAGATATCCTTCTAAAACATTTCTAGAATCTTCAGTAATACCTAAGATTTCTATATCAAAATCACATTCAATGATATCTTTAATCTTTTTCATTTTTAATCACCTATTTAATATTATTTCTTTAAATATCATTATAATACTTTTAAGAAAAAAAAGCTAAAAAAAAGAAATTTATTTTTCTTCTTTTTTTGCACTTTTTTTAGTTTTAGTATTCTCTTCTAATGCTATATCATAATATTCTCTAACTTTAACTTCAATTTCATCTCGAAGTTCAGGATTATCTTTAAGAAGTAATTTTACATTTTCCTTTCCTTGTCCAAGTTTTTCACTTTGATAAGAATACCATGCTCCTGTTTTTTCAACAATACTAGCATCTGCTGCTAAATCTAAAATCTCTCCTTCTCTTGATACACCTTCACCATACATAATATCAACTGTAGCTGTCTTAAAAGGTGGAGCAACTTTATTTTTAACAACTTTAATAGTTGTTTTATTTCCAACAACTCCATCTCCCATTTTTAATTGTTCATTTCTTCTAATATCAAGTCTTATAGTAGAATAAAATTTAAGAGCTCTTCCACCTGGAGTTGTTTCAGGATTACCAAACATTACTCCAACTTTTTCACGTAATTGATTAATAAATATACAAGTTGTTTTTGTTTTATTAATAGTTCCTGATAGCTTTCTTAAAGCTTGAGACATAAGTCTAGCTTGTAATCCAACATGTGAATCTCCCATCTCACCATCAATTTCAGCTTGTGGAACAAGAGCAGCAACTGAATCAATTACCACTATACTTAATGCTTCACTTCGAACTAAAGCTTCACAAATTTCAAGGGCTTGTTCACCTGTATCAGGTTGAGATAATAAAAGTTCATCAATATTTACTCCTAATCGTTCTGCATAAACAGGATCAAGAGCATGTTCAGCATCTATAAATGCAGCTCTTCCTCCTGCCTTTTGATGTTCTGCTATAGCTTGTAGAGCAAATGTAGTCTTACCAGAAGACTCTGGTCCATATATCTCAATAATTCTTCCACGAGGATATCCTCCAACTCCCAAAGCAATATCAAGTGATAAACATCCACTAGAACATACATCAACTTTCATATGTTTATTATCACCTAGCTTCATAATAGAACCTTTTCCAAATTGTTTTTCTATATCATTTAATACTTGTTCTAAAGCTTTATCTTTAGAAACTTCCTTACTTACAGCCATTTAATTTCCTCCTCGTAAATAACTTACATTAATATTGTATAATAATATTTTTTAAATTGCAACATTTAAACGAACAATTGTTTTATTAGAATTAAGGGCAAAAAAAAGATGAAAAAGAAAAATTCTCTAAACAAAATTAGAGAATTCAAAAAAATATTTAAAAAAATTAATTATTTTCTTTTTTAGTAAAAATTATATTTTTATTTAAATTAAAATATTCACAAGCACTTATAATAGACATTATACATGCAAAATATAATAAAAATAAATCTACTCTAATATTAATAAATTCAAATGGCATATTATAAAAGAAAACCAAAGTTAAACCTATCATCATAGTAGCAGTCTTAAGCTTTCCAGATTTAATAGCTGCAACAACTTTTCCCTTACTAGAAGCTTCCATTTTAATTGCATCAACAATAATATCTCTAGTAATTATTATTACAGGAATAATGGAATTTATAAAGCCATTAGCAGCTAAAATTATTAATATAGGATTAACTAAAACTTTATCAGCAATTGCATCAAGCATTTTACCTGTATCAGTCACCTGATTATTCTTACGAGCAAGATAACCATCTAAAAAATCAGTTATACTAGCAACAATAAAAATAACTCCCGCAATAATATAATTTAACTCAACCGCTACTCCATTTATATCATATTTTGGAAAACTTATACCAAATAATGAAAAAGGTATATATATTAATAAAATTATAAATACTGTTAGTATTAATCTTAAAACTGTTATTTTAGTTGGCAAATTCATAATAAGACACATCCTTTATTTTAACTTTTAACTCATTTGTTCTTTTTGGAGCTTTATTAAACGAACTAATTATGATATAAATAATTACAATTAATAATATTATACCAATAAAAAAATATATGATAGGCCAAAAATTAAATTTTTCTTTATATTCCAGAGTATAAGGAGATTTAACTTTTTTTACACTTTCCTCTTGTTCTTTCTTTTTTTGTGCATTTCTAATGTCATCTAAAGATATTTTTGAAGTATGTTGAAATAAAAAATCATTAAATTCATCAACTACTTTTTCAGGTTCAAGTCCTAAATATTTAGCATAACTTTTAATTATTTCTCGTAACTCATAAACATCCTTAAAAGCACGAACATTACCACTTTCAATATTTTCCAAATGTGATGTTGAAATTTCAAGATCTTCACAAGCTTCAGTTAAACTAACTCCATTACCCATGCGTATTCTTTTTAAATACTCACCTAATTCTTTCATACAACACCTCATCTTTAACAATAAATATAAATAAGCCATGTTCTGTTCCTGTCTCCAGGCGACAAACATTTATCTACTATTTCTAGTCCTTAACTTAATTCATTTCTCTTATTAAGGCTCCCCTACCAAATTTGGGTTTCTCGCTCGTGGGGTTTACCACGTTTCACTCTTTCGTTTCCAAAAGCATCGTCACTGCGGCACTTTATGGTTTATTCCATATAAAATACTTAGGAATAAAATCCGCCGTTAGTATAAACTACCCTAGGTTATTTATTCCCTAGGCACGAACACTACAATCATCTCAGACTGTGCGAGCATGGACTTTCCTCAAGAGTACTAAGTACTCCAGCGTTTGTCTATATATTAATTGTCATCTTTTTCTTTATCGCTAGAAATAACGCCATAAACCATTTTTTCAAGTTGCGATAGTCTACGCATAATATCAACATTAGTAACTTCACTATTAGCTCTACTATTAGTGACAACTTCCATATTTAATTTAGAATTACGCAACTCTTGTTTAAGATTCATAATCTCTCCAAGAAGTTCTGCCTTTTCTTTTTCTAAATTATTAATAATTTCAAGAAATTGTTCATAATCCCCAATGATAACATCTAAAAATTGATCTACTTCTTTTAAACGATATCCCCTAGTATCAATCTTAAAATCTTTATCTAAAATATCCTGAGGCATAAGATTAATTTTATTCTGATACATAATTATCACCAATCCCTTATGCTAATATTATGTCATTATTAATCCTTTTTGTCAATTATTAACCCCTTCTTTATAATAGAGACATTTAAATCAATAACCCCCACTCTAGTATTATCAATCATTTTATTAAGAATTTTATTTATTTCTAAAAAGTTCATTTTATCACCCACTATCATTATAGGTTAATTAATAAAAAAAATCATAAATACGACAAAATTAGAAAATAAACTACAAATAAAAAAATATGGTAAAAATTACCAATATATAGTATAATTAAAGATAGGTGATGAATGTGAATTATCCAAATGGTATAAAAAAAACAAGTCACAACCAAAAAAAATTAGAAATAAACTATAAAAATAGAGGAATGACTTTAGAAAGCGATATTAATATATCAAATGAATATTATAGAGATATAGATAAAGCATTTATTTACAAAAAACCAACACCAATAAAAATCACTAAAGTTGATTACCCTTCTAGAGATAAAACAGTAATTAAAGAAGCATTTTTTACTGTTCCATCAACAACAGACTATAATGGTATTTATAAAGGTAAATATATTGACTTTGAAGCAAAAGAGACAAAAAGCAAAACTGCTTTTGCTCTAACTAACATTCACCCACACCAAATAAAACATATTGAAAATATTTATAACCATAATGGAATTGCATTTCTATTGATAAGATTTACAAGCTTAAATGAAACTTATCTTCTAACAGCAGAAAAATTTATAAATTATCTAAAAGTTACAGAAAAAAAATCTATACCAATAAAATATTTTAAAGAAAATGCATATTTAATTAAAGATGGCTATAAACCAAGAATCGATTATTTAAAAATAATTGATAATCTTATTGGAGGTATATAAAATGCAAAAAAAAGAAATAAAAAGAAAAAAACCTAATACTAATAATAATTCAAAAACAAAAAAATCAGTACCAAACAAAAATATAAAAAAAAGAACAAATAAAAAAATGGATACAAACATTAAAGTAGCTATTGTTTTATTTAATGTAGCTATTATTCTTTCAATATATCTTATATTAGGTATTGAATTAACTATAATAGCTGCTGTTTTATTAACAATAATTGAAGGAATTGGTTGGTTATTAAAAAATTCTACTACTAACTCTAAAAAAAGAAAAATAATTAGTATAATTTTAATAATATTTTTAGCAATAGGAATTTTATCCTTAATAGCCTTTAGTGGATTTTTAATTTATGTTAAATCTCAAGCTGATCCAAAATTTGAAACAGTAAAATTAAATACCGCAGAACTTACAAGACTTTTTGACAAAGATGGCAATGAAATAGCAAAATTAGGTTCAGAAAAAAGAGAAAAAGTAACATATGATGAATTACCAGAAGTCTTAGTTGATGCTATTATAGCAACAGAAGATTCAAGATTCTTCCAACATAATGGTTTCGATGCTCCAAGATTTTTAAAAGCAACAATTGGTCAAGTTTTGGGTAATTCTGGAGCTGGTGGAGCATCTACTTTATCTATGCAAGTTGTAAAAAATAGTTTTACTGATAAATTTGGACAAAAAACTTCAGGTTTTGCTGGTATAACTCGTAAATTTGAAGATATCTATTTAGCAGTATTTAAACTAGAAAAGAAATTTAGTAAAGAACAAATTATAGAATATTATGTTAATAATCACTTCTTAGGAGGAAATATATACGGAGTTGAAGAAGCATCTAAAGCATACTTTGGCAAAAGTGTAACAGACCTAAATCTTAGTGAAGCAGCTATTTTAGCTGGAATGTTCAAGTCTCCTAATTATTATAGACCAAATGTAAATCCTAAAAACGCAACTGATAGAAGAAAAACAGTTCTTTATCTAATGCGTAGACATGGATATATTACTGAAGAAGAAGAAAAAATTGCAAATTCTATACCAGTTGATTCATTAACAACTGAAATAAACACATCAACAGACAATGTTTATCAAGGATATATTGATACAGTAGTTGAGGAAATAAAAGAAAAGTATGGCGTAAATCCATATACTACCCCACTACTTGTTTACACTAATTTAGATAGAAGTAAACAAGACGCTGTTAATTCAGTTTTAAATGGTGAAAGTTATAATTGGATAAATGATGTTGTCCAAACAGGAGTAGCAGTTCTTGATTCAGAATCAGGTAAAATTTTAGCTATAGGAAATGGTCGTAATAAAAATGGAGCTCTCCAATATAATAATGCTACAGATATTAAAAGACAGCCAGGATCATCTGCTAAACCATTATTTGATTACGGTCCAGGAATTGAATACAATAACTGGTCAACTTATCAATTATTTGATGATTCAAAATATACTTATTCTAATGGACGCCCTATAAGAAACTGGGATAATGGATACTTTGGAACAATTACATTAAGAAGAGCTTTATCAACATCTCGTAATATCCCAGCCTTAAAAGCCTTTCAACAAGTTGAAAATGATAAAATCAAAGAATTTACAACTAATTTAGGACTAGAACCAGAATTATGTACATCAGGATATAAATATAATAAAAACACAGATAAATGTGTAAATATAAAAAATTCTAGTGATACAAAATCTCCAGCAAAAATACATGAAGCTCATTCAATAGGAGCATTTACAGGTACAAACCCATTACAAATGGCAGCTGCCTATGCAGCATTCTCTAATGGAGGATACTACAACGAACCATATTCTGTTAGTAAAGTTGTTTTCAGACAAACAGGAGAAACTAAAGAACATAAATCTAATAAAAAACAAGCAATGTCAGATGCAACAGCATTCATGATATCTAGCGTTTTACAAGATGTAGCTTTAACTGGTGGAACACCAAAAAATGTTGCTTGTAAAACAGGAACAACTAACTTTGATGAAAAATATATGAATGAATTAAATATGCCAAATGATGCTATTAGAGACTCATGGGTAGTAGGATATTCTACTAAAACAGTTATTGGAATGTGGTATGGTTATGAAAATACTACAAAAGATTCTGTACGAGAGGGGTACGTTCTTCATAACTTACCAGCAACAATTCAAAAAGATAAACTATTTAATGCTTTAGTAGCGGCTGGTGCTATGGAACAAAATCGTGAAGCTTTTAAAGAACCATCAAGCGTAGTAAAAATTGGAATTGCTCCTGGAAGTAATCCTCCAAAACTAGCAGCACCTGGTGCTAGTGCTGTTTATGAATATTTTAAAAAAGGACATGAACCAACAGAATATGATACAAACAATTTTAAAATTAGTGCACCAAAAGATTTAAAAATAACAGAAACAAGCAGTGGTAAAGTAATTATTTCTTTCCAAGGAGTTAATCCAGGAGATTTAAAAGATGAATCTTTAGGAAAATGGGGATATAACATTTATAAAGATGGCGTATTAATTGGTTGGACAGATAAAACAACTTTCCAATATACACCAGATGGTAGTCCATATGGAACTTATAAAGTAATTGGAAGCTATAAATCATCTAGTGAAATACAAAGTGAACCAGCAATTAAGAAATATGAAAAAAGTGATTCAGAAGAAGAAAAACCAACTCCAACACCTACTCCTTCTCCATCACCAACTCCAACACCTACTCCTTCCCCATCACCTTCTCCTACTCCATCTCCAACTCCATAAAAAGAAGAATTTCAATCGAAATTCTTCTTTTTTTCTCTACAAATATTTTTTAATTTACAATCTTTACACAACGGCTTTATTGCTTTGCAATAATATCTACCAAATAAAACCATTTGTAAATGTCTTTTTCCCCATAAATTTTTAGGAAATTTCTTTTGAAGTTTTTCTTCAACTTTTAAAACATCATCTTTTAAATAAGCAAGACCTAATCTCTTAGAAATTCTTTCAACATGAGTATCAACAGCTATAGCTGCTTCATTATAATATTCACTTAAAAAAACATTAATTGTTTTTCTTCCAACTCCTGGAAAAGTCATTAAAATATCTCTATCCTTAGGAACAATACCATTATGTTCTAAATAAACTCTTCTAGCAATTTCCTTGACATAAAAAGCCTTTTTTCTAAAAGAACCAACTGGTCTAATAATACTTTCCAAATCTTCCAAAGGTGCATCTTTTAATTTTTCTAAATTACTATATTTACTAAAAATTATAGGCGTAACCGTATTAACCCTTTTATCAGTAGATTGAGCACTAAGTACTACCGCTATTAACAATTCATAATCACTATTATATAAAAGCTCACATCTAGGATTAGGAAATAAACTATCTAAATATTCACCTATTAACTCACTCTTCATCAAACCAATTCCATTCTACAATATCTAAATCAATATCATTATCTTTTTCTTTAGAAACATTACGCTTCTTTCTGTTAGATTCAACATCTTGAACAGTCTTTATACCAGCTTTTCCCCATTCATATAATATCTTATCTATATATCTTAAATTAGAAACACCATTAAAAGTCGCTTCTTTTATAGCCTCTTTTATTAACTCTTCACTCATATTATTATCTAACCAAGCTTTTATAATTTCATATTCAATAGGACTTAAAGTTCTACCAAATTCTTTCTCAATTATCTCAAAAATATTAGAATCAACATTAGTAGTTTGACTATTAACTTCATCAATAGTTATTAAAGCAATTTTATTATAAAAGTCTTCTAAAATAATAACTTCTTCCATTAAATTTTTTTCATTCTTTAAAACCTCTACTCTTATAAATCCTTTATCTGTCAAAATACTAATATAGTTCATAATTTCAGTAAGATTACTTCCCATCTCATCAGAAAATTTATTAGGATTAAATAAGAATTTATCACCTAAATTATATAAATACATTAAAAATATGAACTCATCTAATTCAAGTTTTAATTTATCCAGATTCTTATATAAAAATAAAGGTATAACTATATTTCCATTTTTAAAAATTTCTATTAACTTCGAACTTTTCAATCTACCATCTCCATTAACGTTATAATAATAACATATTTTATAAAAAATAACAAAACTATTAAAAAGATTTATCTAAAAAACTTAGATAAATCAGACTCATCTTTATTACTATTATTCTCTTCACTTTTATTAGTCTCATTCATATTTTGATTTGTAAAATTAGGAATATTATTAATTAAATTATTATTACCAGTACTAATATTACCACCATTAAATATATCAGTTTTATCCTCATTTTCAATATGATCATATTTAAAATCTACTACTTGAGTTGGAGATGGTTCTATACTAGATGCTTCATTATTAAGTGACATATCCTGATTAATAAAATTGCTATCCTCTACTTTTGTACTAGTAAATTCTTTATTAACAGAATTAACTGGATCATAATAAAATAAATCATATTTTTTAGTAATTAATTTTATAATAACAACTATATAAGATACAAAACTTACTATATTCATTAATGTAAGTATAAATTTTAAACCAACAAAAGACAATAAACCACTAAATATTAAAGCTATAAAATAAATTTTACCTATCAATTCTCCAAAAGACAACTTAACAGCTACATAATTACAAAAAAACGGTAGATAAGCTAGAGAAGTTTTCTTAGCATACATTCTTTTATACAAAGCATTTAATAAAATTCCATTTACTATTAGTATAATCAATAATATTAAAACAGCAATAATTATAATAATAAAACCTTTCCCTTTAAAAAAAGAAAATAATTCTAAAGCAATTCCTTCTTCAGTCAAATTAGAAGCAACAAGACCACTTTCTATCTGTTTTAAAGTCAATCCCTCATATTTTTCATACCCACCTATTTGACAATATTTATTTTCATCTTTTATAGCTATAAAACTAACATCATTAACACTCTTATCTTTAACAAAATATTTATCACTTACTTTTATAGAAAAAGGAATAGCCTCATTTGGACTAAGCTCTCTACCAGCAAATTCACTATCATAATCCCTTTTTGAACAATATGAAACAAGACCAATATTTTTTTCATCTTTATCAAATAACAAAACATTAATACTTACAAAATCTTTTACATTAGATTTATTTGTTATAGAATCAAATTTTATAATATTATTATTAAAAGAAATATTTTGATATAAAAATTTCTCAGTATCAACACTACCATTAGTATTAATAGGTATTAATTCAATTTGAGATTTATCTTCTGCAAAAACATTAATTCTAAAAAATAATGCACTTATTACTAAAAAACTTAAAATTATTTTTTTCACTCTAAATCAACTCCTTTGTATTTATTAATTATATAATTTTCAATCATTTCTCTACTATTTTTTAATCTTCGATATAAAATTTCTCTTTCTATATCATCATAAATATCTTTTAAATACTTTCCAGGAGATTTATGTAATAAATTCATAATACCAAAAGAATCAATATCAATTTCATCTCTACTTTTAATAACTAATGCATTATAAGATTCTGTAATATTTTTTATATCTTGACCCTTTATATTTCCAGCTACACTATTTACATATAATCCATATTTATATAAAGACATTGGATCCATATTATTCAAATTTAAAGCATTATTTATATCTTCAATTAATTCCATTTCATTTTTATTAAAAGGATATAAATCTTTAACATCTAAAATACTCCAAACACCTATTGAACTAGAAACATTAGTATTTAAAACTAAACTTAAATTAGGGATTTCTAATTCCTTATCAATTTCTAATTCAAGTAATAATTCTATACCTTTTTTTCTATAAGAACTAGTAAATATTTTATCTAGCTCACTTTTTTTTCTTTGGTAAGATAAATTTTTAATTAAATGTTTATGTTCTAAGATAGCTTCTTTTAATTCTAAATCTAAATCAAAGTCAAGAATAGTTGCAAAACGTATAGCTCTAAGAATTCTTAAACTATCTTCCAAAAATTTAGAAGAAGCATTTCCCACTGTTCTTATTAATTTATTATCTAAATCAGTCCTACCATCTAATAAATCAATTATATTTCCACAACTATCCATACAAATAGTATTAATTATAAAATCTCTTCTAATTAAATCAGTCTCTAAATCATCTATATATTTTATCTCAACAGGTCGCCTATTATTATCATACTCAATTTCTTTTCTAAAAGTAGTTATCTCAAATCTCACTCCGTTTTTTTCAATAATAACAGAACCATACTCCTCATTTGGTAAACAACTATCTTCAAATATTTCTTTTAATTGCTTAGGCGTTGCATTTGTAGTAATATCTATATCTTTAGACTCAATTCCTAGTAAATAATCTCTTACAAAACCACCTACTATATAAGCTTTATATGAATGACTATTAATCTCTTTTAGTAATTTTAAAGCAACATCTAACATATATTCACCACCTAATTATATTATAACACAAGCAAAAGAAAAGAACCCAATTTTCGGATTCTTTTTTCTAAACTTTAAAATTAGTTTACAGCATCTTTTAATGCAGAACCTGCTTTGAAAGTAACAGCATTTCTAGCAGGAATAGTAACTGTTTCACCAGTTCTAGGATTACGTCCTTCACGTGCAGCTCTCTTAGAGATATCAAAAGTTCCAAAACCAACTAGTGGTACTTTATCTCCTTTTACTAATGCTTCAGTAATAGCAGCAAAAGTAGCATCAATAGCTCTAGTAGAGTCAGCTTTAGTTAATCCAGTAGCATTTGCTACAGCTTCTACTAATTCAACTTTTTTCATAAATAATTTACCTCCCTATTTTTTCATTAAGCATTTGTTATGCTTACATATTAAAATTACCATGTTTTAATGTAAATTGCAAGAAATATAAACGAAATTTAATAAGTTTTAAGATTATTTTTTAATTTTTTCATTAATACTAGTTAATAATGATATAATATGACCAATTGAATATATTACAGTTGATACCAATAAACTAATAAGCCATATGCCAAGCATTAAAGAAAAATTAAATTCTGTAACTAAACAACTTTTAGAATAATAATAAGAAGTAGTTTCACAAGTAGCAAATAAATTACCAAAAATAATACCTAAAAAGAAGAAAACAATAAATAAAATAATCGCAAAAATTTGATAAAAATTAAACTTATATTTTTTTACTTCCGAATTTAATGAATTAACATTTATCTTGGGAAAATCTTCTTTAACCTTAGCTATCTCTTCAAAAAAATCCATTATTTATTATCTCCTTTCTTTTTATTATTATTATTTTTTATATTATTACTTTTATTAGATTTAGAGTTATTACTCTTATTTGATTTATTATTATGATTATTACTACTTTTATTATCTTTTATTTTATCAACTTTTTTTAAAATATCATTACTACTATCCACAACTTTATTTTTTAAATCATTCATTTTCTCATCAATTTTATTCTCTTCAATAAAATCACTAATCTTTTCAGTAACATCTTCCATTGTATTTTTAACATTATCTTTTAATTTATCAAACTTTTCATCTATTTTATTATCCTCACAAAAATCATTTACTTTTTCAGTAACATCTTCCACTGTATTTTTAATACTTTCTTTAATATTATCAAAATTACCTATATTATTAATATCTTTTTTATAATAATCTAAAAATTCTCTATACAAATATATATATCTTCCAAAGAAAATAATATATATAGTATCTAAAATAGATATAACAACTCCTCCAATAACAATAGTAGAAATCAAATTAACACTTAATAAAAATAGACTTAAAAATATCAAAGTATAAAAATACCAATCATTGCTTAATTCATTAAAAGGAGACTTACCCAATTTAAACTCCTTCCAAACTCTTGTATCTCTAAACATAGTATGAAATAAATAGATAATTAAAACAAAATTAATTACAAATAATAACACTGTATTTAAAGAAAAAGATTGTATCAAAGTTAAAAATGAAGTTATAGTCGTAAGCAAATATAGAAAAATTAATAAAAGATTACAATAATTAAAATATCTTTTTCCAAAATTAGTCTTTAAAATTATAAAATAAACTACAACTAATAAATAAATACTATTATGATTAATAACACTACCAAACATTTGAAAAGTATTATTACTACTTACTGCAAATGATTGACTACAAATTATTATAAGAGCAATAATTCCAATAATAAAACTAGTAATAATATTACCACTATCAAACCATTTAATTTCTGTATTTTTTTTCTTACTCACATAAATCACATCCTTAATAAGATTATATCATTATTTAAATTGATAAAAAATAAGAAACTAGTTTTTCTTTAAAACTTTACAAATATATGTTATAATGTTCCTGATTGGAGGGGATACTATGAAGTTACCAACAGTTGCTTTAGTAGGAAGACCAAATGTAGGAAAATCTACACTCTTTAATAAAATAGTTGGCTATCAAGTTTCCATTATCGAAGACTTACCTGGTGTTACTAGAGATAGAATTTATAGAGAGGCAAATTACAATAATAAAAGATTTTATTTAATTGATACTGGTGGAATTGACGCTACTAAATTAGATTTTAATAATGAAATAAAAATTCAAGCTGAAATAGCAATTAATGAAGCTGATATAGTTGTATTCATTGTAGATGGAAAAGAAGGTTTAACAGCAAATGATTTAATAGTACGAGATATTTTAAGAAAGTCAGATAAAAAAGTAATAGTAGCTATAAATAAAATGGATGTAAAATCAGCAAAAGATAATTTATATGACTTTTATGAATTAGGCTTTGATACTTATATTCCTATAAGTAGTATTCATAATACAGGATATATAGAATTGATGGATACTATAACTTTGACATTTAATGAGCAAGAAATAATTGAAGATACTAGAATTAAATTTTCAATTATTGGAAGACCTAATGTTGGTAAAAGTTCTCTTATGAATGCTTTACTAAATGAAGAAAGAGTCGTTGTCTCAAATATTGCTGGTACAACTAGAGATTCTATTGATTCTATTTTAAAATATCATAATGAAGAATTTGTTATGATTGATACTGCTGGTATGCGAAAAAAAGGTAAAATATTTGAGTCTGTTGAAAAATATAGTTTATTTAGATCATTAAAATCAATCGATAGAAGTGATATTTGCTTAGTTGTAATTAATGCAGAAGAAGGTATAACAGAACATGATAAACATATTGCTGGATATGCCATAGAACGTGGAAAAGGTTTAATATTTGTAGTTAATAAATGGGATACTGTAAAAGATACAACTATTCAAGAATTTGAAAAATTAATGCGTGCTGAATTTCAATTTGCTCCATATGCCCCTATTGTCACTCTATCAGCACTAACAAAAAAAAGAATTCATACTGTTATGCCAGAAATTTTAAAAGTTAAAGAAAATATCAAAAAAGAAATAAAAACAAGTTTACTTAATGAAGTTATTAATGATGCATATAATTTAAATCTTCCACCTTCTTATAAAGGAAAAAGATTAAAAATTTATTTTTCACATCAAACAGGAATCAATCCTCCAAAATTTACTTTTAGAGTGAATAATAAAGGATTAGTACATTTTTCATATGAAAGATATTTAGAAAATAAAATAAGAGAAAACTTTGATTTTACAGGAACACCTATTATAATTCAATTTAAAAATAGAAGTGGTGATGAATAATGATTATTGGAAATAATAATTTTAAAGATCAAAAACCAAATTTCACATCTAATTTTGATGAAAGATTTCAAACTATAGTAAATGAAAATAAAAATAATAATAATAGTAATTTTAATGAAAATATTAACAATTATTCAGATGTAAATAATAAAAACGATATGACTAATAAATCATTTGCCATGTTACAAGAAAGATATAATAATGGATTAATTACTATAGAAGAATTTACAAAAAAATGTAATCAATTAAATAAACAAAGACAAAAATAATAGATTAAAATAAACCTCATACATATAATTTAGTAGGAGGTTTTTATGTTTAAAGATAGCTTATTTAATAAAATAGAACAAAAAACAAATATTAATAAAGAAACAATCTTAAATTTAGCAAATAAATTACAAAATAATAATATGAAAGATGAAAAAACTCTAAGAGAAGTAATACATGATATAAGTCAATTAACAGGAAAAGAAGTGTCTAAAGAAAAAGAAGATAAAATTATAAGTGCTATTGTTAACGACAAAGTTCCAAAAAATATAGATAAAATGTTTTAAAAAAATTTCAGACTGACAAATAGGTAAACAAATTTACTTATTTGTCTTTTTTATTAAGAAAGAAATATATAAAAAGAAGCAAAATATAAATTGCTTCTTTCTAATACCCTAAATGTTTTACTAATTCTTTAACTTCAGATTTAGCATCTTTTACAACATCAATATATAAAACAGTATTATCTATTCTTGATAATAGTTTATATTTATCATTTGTTGTCAAAGTATAAGTTGAAAAATTAGCCATATTTGCTTCGCTATAGGAATTATTATTAGTTTTTGAATTTTCAAATATTTCTTTATTTTCATTAAAGAAAATAACAGCTGAATCCGCACTATCTAATTTATAAAATTCTATTTGATATTCTTGATCTTTATCAATTGCGATAGATACATTCTCTATTTCTTTTACTTCGCTCATTTGACTACTAGCATCTTGAACAGTATACCCTTTATCTTCCATCTTTTTATTAAAATCATCAACACTCAAAGCATTCTTATTACCACAACCTGTCGCAGAAAATAAAATAAATAAACTTAAAATAATAATAAAATATCTTTTACCTCTCATCGTAATACCTACTTATTATATTTATAACACAATATAAACATAAATAAAAAAAGAATATAAAATACTTGGTATTTTTTTAACATTCTTTACATAAATATTTACTAAATAAGGAGAAAGATTATGGAAAAAAATGAAATTATTAAAAATATTGCCCAAAGAAGTGGCGGAGATATTTATTTAGGCGTTGTAGGTGCAGTCAGAACAGGAAAATCAACTTTTATAAAAAGAATGGTTGAAACACTTATTGTTCCAAATATTGAAAATGAATATGAAAGAAAAAGAGCATTAGACGAAATTCCACAAAGTGCAGCTGGAAAAACAATCATGACAACAGAACCAAAATTTGTTCCTAATAATACTGCGAAAATAAAAATTGATGATATCACATGTAATATAAAACTTATAGATTGTGTAGGTTATATGATAGATAATGCCATAGGAGCAACAGATGAAAATGGTCCACGTATGGTCAAAACTCCTTGGTATAATGAAGAAATCCCCTTTACAGAAGCAGCTGAAATTGGTACAGAAAAAGTAATTAAAGAACATTCAACAATTGGAATTGTAGTAACATCAGATGGTTCAATTGGTGAATTCCAACGTACAGACTACGTAGAAGCTGAAAAAAGAGTTATTGAAGAATTAAAAGCTATAGGAAAACCATTCATAGTTATCTTAAACTCAACTCATCCTACTCTACCTGATACAGAGCGTTTAGCTGAAAGTATAAAAACTGAACACAATGTTCCAGTTCTACCAATAAGTATTGAAGCTATGAATGAAAAAGATATGTATAATATCTTAAGAGAAGCTCTTTACGAATTCCCAGTTTTAGAAGTTAAAGTAAATATGCCAGAATGGATTGCTATTTTAAACCCAGATAATAAAATAAAAAAATCCTATATAGAATCAATTAAAGAAAGTGTAATTGAGATTGATAAAATTAGAGATATTGAAACAATTACTGAACATTTCTTAGAAAATGAATATATTGAAAAATGCTATTTATCTGATGTTGATACAGCTTCAGGAATAATTACTGTAAACTTAACAGCACCAATAGAATTATACAACGATACATTAAGAGAATTAATTGACATAGATATAAAAAGTAAAGCTGATTTATTATCACTTTTCCAGGAATTTAATGTTGCTAAAAAAGAATATGACCAAATTAAATATGCTCTAAAAATGGTTAAACAAACAGGTTATGGAATTGCTACACCATCTATTAATGATATGAAACTAGATAAACCTGAAATTATTAAACAAGGTCCTAGATACGGAGTAAAACTAAAAGCAGTTGCTCCATCAATTCATATGATTAGAGTTGATGTTGAATCAACATTTGAACCAATTATTGGAAGTGAAGTACAAAGTAAAGAATTAATTGACTACTTAATGAGAGATCATGAAAAAAGTCCAAATGAAATTTGGAAAAGTGAAATCTTTGGTAGAAGTCTAGACTCTATAGTTCAAGAAGGAATTCAATCAAAAATAAGTCTAATGCCAGATAATATAAGATTTAAACTTCAAAATACATTAACAAGAGTAGTAAATAAAGGTTCAAATAACGTAATAACAATAGTAATCTAAAAGAGAAAAATCTCTTTTTTTATTGTGGAAATAAAAAACATAGTAATTATAACTATGTTAAGATATATTAAGTTTATTAATTAAAATATTATAATAATTATATAAATCATTAGTTAAAAATTTTATTTCTCCATCTTCAACTTTCCATGACTCCTTATTTACAATCAAAAAATTTAAAACTTCCAAGCTAACATCAAAAACATTATTAACAGATATTTTTAATTTATTAAGTACATCTCTAGTTTCATTAAAATTTTGCACCATTGAATCACCAAGCATTAATTCTTTATAAAGATTTATATAGTAAGGATCACTTATTTTTTTATTAATATAATTTTTCATTATTTCTTCATCTAAATCATTAATAAGTTTATCTATTTTTTTATTAAACTTTTCTTTTGTTTTAGATAAATATGCCAAAGACTCAATAAACTCTGGACCATCCTTCAAATAATTATCATAAGAAAGTATCGTTTTAAGTTGTTCATCATTCATAATATCAGAAACATCATGTAAACTTACTGCGTAATTATCTAAATATTCTTTTATTGCTTTTTCAACAATAGCATAATTTCCTCTACTTTTAATTTTACTATTATAACGATCCTTAGTTATATCTAATTCAGAAAGTGTAGAAACTTCCTTTTTTAAATTATTAAGTAAAGTAGCATCTCTAATAACTAAAAAACCAATAAGTAAAAACATATCTAATAATATAAAGCAAAATATTAATAAAAATTTACGTCTACTACTCATAGTATCACCCACTTAAACTATATAACAATAGCATTATCTAGTAATTCATTTATATCATAACCAAATATAATCTCACCAAATTCAACCTTTTCAATCAACCAATCATAACAATTATCAACTAGGCCATAATAAAAATTATCATAATATTTAATTGTATTAACTTTATCTAATATAAAATAATCTTTAGTTTTAAAATATATATCTAAATTATCATCATAAGTAATTCTTAAATCTAAAGTATTATGATAAAAAGAATCATCTAATTTTATTAATTGCAAAAACAAACCAAATTCTTTATAACAAGCAATTACTTTATAGAAGCCTTTCAATTTTAATTTTTTTTGCATCTTTTTAATAGTTTTTTTTATGCCTTCTGTATTATTATCTTGACTTATCTCTATAGAATAAATATATAATTTATAATCTGTTTCCGAAATTCTTTCAATTTTCATATATTCACCTATTATAAATATATGTTAAAAGTCTAGATTATTTCATTTTGTTTAATAACTAAATCCTCTATCTTTTTTAAAACATCTTTTACACCTAATTTTGTTACACTTGAAAAAACTACTAAGTCATCACCAACTACTAAATCTAAAGTATCTAAAATCATTTTTAAATTTTTTTGTTTTTTACTTCCACCAACTTTATCAGATTTTGTCGCAACAATTGTAACTGGTAAATTATAATATTTTAAAAAATTATACATAAGTAAATCATCCTCTGTTGGCTTCATTCGAAAATCAACTAACATAAATACTCTTTTTAATTGTTCTCTTTTTTCTAAATATTCCTCAATCATCATTCCAAATTTTGCCTGAGTTTTTTTATCAACAGAAGCATAACCATACCCTGGAACATCAATTAAATAAAAACTATCGTTAACTCCATAAAAATTTAATGTCTGTGTTTTTCCTGGTTTAGAAGAAGTATAAGCTAAATTTTTACGTGATAATATAGAGTTTATAAAACTACTTTTACCAACATTACTTCTTCCAACTAGTAAAAATTCTGCTCTTCCATTATCTGGATATTGACTACGACGCGTTGCAATTAAATCTAAGTTCGCATCTTTAATTACCATTATTATTCCCCTCACTTAAACTTTTATTATATTTAAATAACTCTAAATCTAAATCTTTCATAACATTTAAAGCTTCATCAAGACTTTTTACTCTTACACCTGAGGCAAACTTATGTCCTCCACCATTATACATTTCTGCAACTTTATTAATTTCTGGCCCTCTTGATCTAATTGATATTCTAAACTGATCATTTTTAATATCTTCTGTAATAGTACACCATACTAATATTTCTTTAATATAATTAAAATTATTTACCATATTACCAGCTGAAGCACTATCAACTTCAAATTTATTTATTACTTCATCAGTTATTACAACATAACCCAAATTATTTTCAGTTACATTCATATTTAAAGAAATATATCCTTCTAATCTCACTTCATTGATAGGACGTAAATAAAGCTTTTTATATACTTCAACTAAATCAAAATTATATTTTTCTAAATATTTTGAAACAATTGCAAAAGTTTTATATGTACAACTATTAAACAAAAATCTATTAGAATCAGAAACTAAACCAGTATAAAGCAACTCTGCTATTCCCTTATCACATTTAAGTTTAGTTTCATCAATCAATTTCATTATAACTTCACATGTAGAAGTTGCTGTATCTTCAATCAATTCTAAATCACAATAACTTTCTGCAAAAGGATGATGATCAATTTTTATTTTAAATTTAAATTGTGAGAAATCAACAGAATCAACTCTTTTTTTATCTGGTGTATCAGCAACAATTAGAAGTGCATCTTGAACTTTTTCTATTTTATCAAGTCTTCCAAGCTGTGTAAATTTTGCACTTCCTGTACCAATTGCTAAAACTTTTTTTTCAGGAAAAGTAAGCTTTATTGAATCTCTAAGTGCTAATTGACTACATAAAGCATCTGGATCTACTCCTATATGTCTTGCTATTACAATAGTGTCAAACTCTTCTATTTTTGTAATAATATCATTATACATTCTACTTTTCCTTATCTATTTATTAAATTTAATGTATCTCTTGCAATCATTAATTCTTCATCTGTAGGAATAACATAAACTGCAATAGCTGAATCTTCTGTACTAATTTTAGTAACTTCTCCACGTTTAGAGTTTTGATCTAGATCAATTTTCACACCTAATGGTGCTAATTTTTCACATACTTCTCTTCTAATAGGTATACTATTTTCACCTACTCCTGCAGTAAATACTATAACATCAGCTCCACCTAATAAAACATAATATTGAGCAATATAATCAACAATACGACGAACATATTTGTTTTTAGCAGCAATTGCTTTCTCATCACCTTCATCACATTTAACTAAAATATCTCTCATATCACTACTATATTCACTAAGACCAACAAGACCACTATTTTTATTTAAATCATCTATTATTTCACTGGCATTCTTTCCTTCTTTTTCCATGATATATGGAATTAAAGAGGAATCAATTTCTCCAGAACGAGTTCCCATCATTATTCCAGCTAATGGAGTAAATCCCATAGTTGTATCTACACATTTCATATCCTTAACAGCAGTAATAGAACCTCCATTACCAATATGACAACTAATTAAATTAAAATTATCTCTGCCAAGAATTTCTCTAACAGATTGTGTTATAAATCTATGACTAGTTCCATGAAAACCATACTTTCTAACTCCATATTCACTATACCATTTATAAGGAACAGGATATAAATAAGCCTCTTTTTCCATAGTTTGATGAAATGCAGTATCAAAAACTCCAACCATTGGAACTTCTGGTAATACATCTTTAAAAGCTTTTATTCCTAAAATATTAGCTGGATTATGTAAAGGAGCAAACTCTTTAAACTCTTCTAAATCATTAACTACCTCATCATTAATAATAACACTTTTAGAATACTTATCCTTACCATGAACTAATCTATGTCCAACTCCATCAATCTCATCTAATGAAGAGATAATTTCTAAAGTTATAAGTTTATCAAGTAAAATTTTAACTGCATCAGTATGATTATTAAGTTCAATTTCTTCAGAAACTTTTTCTCCATTATATTTTATAACATAATTACTTCCTTCAATACCTATTCTTTCAAATAAACCAGAAGCAATTACAGTTTCATTATCCATATTAAATAAACTAAACTTTAAAGAACTACTTCCTGCATTTATAGATATAATTTTCATAAATTTTCAACCTCATTTCTAAAATCTATATATATTATACTACAAGAACAAAAATAATCAAAGACAAAGAAAAAGATTAGTAATTTAAACTAATTTTTAATAAATATCCTTAACTATTTATGTCTTCTCTTTTGTTTTGCTTTATAAGACTTACTCTTTCTATTTTTCTTAATAAAATTAACTATATCAAAAAGAAGTTTATCATATAATAAATAATTATCATTTTTAGAAAATCTTTTTGATTCATTAAAGAACACTTTATAAATATTATTTTCATAAACAAAATAATCATAAGAATTTTTTGTATCTATTCGACTCTTAGCCACACTACCTTTATTTTCTATTTTAAATCCATAACAAAATGAATTATCACATTGATAAATCAAGTAAAGTTTATTTTCTTTTATTATAATATCCCCAATATCTAAATACTTTCCTTTTAAATTAACAAAATTTCCTAAATATATATTTCTCATTTTAAGAATATTTACTAAATCATTATTATCGATTGTATCTATTTCTCTTAAAATATTTTCTTTTTTTAAAAGTACACAATTATCTATTAAAACAATCGAAGATTTATTTAATTTATATTTTTTATTTGATAAAACAGCTCTATATTTAGAAAAACATTCTTTACTAAACTGTAATCCTTTTAAATTACTTGTTGTATAAAAACCCTTAATTTGATCATCACTAACTTTTTCTACAGATACAAAAGGTCTCAATTCATGAGTTGTATGTTGTATTCTTTTAACCATATCACATAGATTCATTTTTACAAAATAAATCTTATTACCTTCTGCACTATTATTAGCAATCCTAACCATATCACCTAATTCAACAATATTTTTACTATGAATTTTTTTATTTCCCATCATAAACTCCCCTATATACTATAAAAAGGATAAAAATATTCTATCCCACAATATTATAAGTATCTCTTGCTATCATTAACTCTTCATCTGTTGCTAATACATAAACTGGTATAGTACTTTCACTTGTACTAATAACTCCTTCAATTCCTTTACGTACAATAGTTTCTTTATTTTTAATATCATCTAAAGTAATTCCAAGTGGGTATAATTTATTAATAACTTCTTTTCTAATTATATCATCATTTTCTCCTCCACCAGCAGTAAAGCAAATAGCATCTACCCTACCACCAAGTTTAACGAAATATTTAGCAATATAATTAACTATCTTTTCAGTATACATTTCAATTGCAAGAACAACTTTTTGTTCATTTGCAAGATATGCCCTATCAATATCACGTAAATCGTTCATTCCAGCAATTCCTTGTAAACCACTAGCTTTATTTAACTTATTATCTATCCATTCTAAATTTCTTTCTTCTTTTTTCATTATATAACTAATTATTGAATAATCTATATCCCCACTACGAGTCCCCATCATTATCCCAGCATTAGGAGTAAATCCCATTGATGTATCTACACAAACACCTTCTTTAATGGCAGAAATACTTGCTCCATTTCCAATATGACAAATTATTAAATTTGGTTTTCTTTTTAAAATTGAAGTCATTTTTTCAGTAATAAATTTATGACTTAGTCCATGAAATCCATATTTACGAACATCATATTTTACATACCATTCATAAGGAATAGGATATAAATAATCTGCTTCTTTTATTGTTTGATGAAAAGCAGTATCAAAACAAGCTACCATTTTAGCATTTGGAATAGCATTCATAAATGCACGTACACCATTTAAAGCTGCTGGATTATGAAGTGGAGCTAAATCAGAAATACTCTCAATCTCTTTTAGAACTCGACTTGTAATTTCAACAGACTTTGAATACTTATTTCCACCATGAACAATACGATGACCAACCGCTTCAATCTCATCTAAAGATTTAACTATTTTATTTGAAACAAGTTCTTCTAATAAAATACCAACAGCAGCATTATGATCGCTTAAAAGAACTTCTTTGTGAATTTTCCTATCTCCAACACGTATTGTGTATTCTCCATTATTAGAGCCTATACATTCAAAATTCCCTTTTGTTAGAATTTTTTCTTCTGGCATATCATATAGTCTAAATTTTAAAGTACTACTACCAGCATTAATAGATAATAATTTCATAAATTTTCCTCACTTTCAAAGTTAAACTTATATTATCAAACAATAAGTTTTTTTTCAACAAAAAAGAATAGATTTAAATTAACAATCTATTCTTAAAAAATTAACTATTTACTAGTCTTTTTACTTTTAGTAGTAGTTTTTCTCTTTTTACTATTTGAAGTAGAAGTACTAGATTTTGAACTAGTTTTTTTCATTCCGTTTTCAACTAATCTTTTAGTCATTTCTCCACCAACTCTACCGTTAGCACGACTAGTTGCATCTGGACCTAAATTAACACCGAATTCATTAGCGATTTCATACTTCATATTATCGATTGAACTTTTAGCTCCAGGTACTCTAACTTTCATAGAAGCATTATTACTTTTCTTAGTTCTTGCCATTATATTCACCTCCTACATTTCTAGGATGTGAATAAATTAAATTTTCATACCTATAAATTATAATAAATCTTTAAATTCTTTTTCATCATTACAATTAACTTTAATAGTATTAATATTATTAACAACCTCAGCAATTAACTCTTCATAATTAAAACTTTTCTCTGCTTCAAATACCTTATCTAATTTAGGATTTATAGCAGGATGTTTTGGTACAAATACAGTACAACAATCTTCAAAAGGTAAAATACTTGTTTCATATGTATCTATTTTTCTAGCTAAGTCAATAATTTCTAATTTATCAAGACAAGCAACTGGTCTTATTACTGGTATTGAAGTAACATTATTAATTACATTCATACTAGTTAATGTTTGACTAGCAACTTGACCAATACTTTCTCCATTAATAATTACATATCCTTTATATTGTTTAACTATTTTTTCCATTATTCTATACATCATTCTTCTCATAATAGTTATACAATAATCTTCTGGACATTTTTTATAAATCTCTTCCTGTATAGGGGTAAAATTAACAATATGTAAATTAATATTATCTGTATATTTAACTAATTTTTTACACAAAGATATTACTTTTTCTCTTGCTTCCAAACTTGTATGTGGAATAGCCTCAAAATAAACAGCTTCTAAAACAACTCCACGTTTCATAGCTAAATATCCCGCAACAGGTGAATCTATTCCTCCAGACAACATTAACATACCCTTAGGTTGTGTTCCAACAGGATATCCCCCTGCTCCAGTATGACTATTATAATAAATATAAGACTCTTTTTCTCTTATTTCAACTTTTATCCACAAATCAGGATTATGAACATCTACACTAATATTACTAATATTCTTTAATAGTAGACCACCAAGAACTCGATTGAAATCTTGACTATGGATAGGAAAATTTTTATCACTTCTTTTAGTTTCAATCTTAAAAGTATTAAATTTTTCTAATTTTACAATATCTAATAAACATTGTTTTATTTTTTCATCATTAGTCTCAACAACATAAGCAATATGATATTTATGTATTCCAAAAATTTTATCCACAATACTTTTTATACTATTTAAATCTTCATCTCTAAATTTAATAGTCATTCTAGCTCTATCTTTAAAAATTTTAACATCAAAGTTTTTCAACTTATTTTTAACATTATTATATAAAGTATTTATAAAAAAATTACGATTTCCCTTCTTAGTTGATAATTCACCATATTTTATTAAAATAACTCTATCCACTTTCATCACCACCACGCATATTATATAACAATTTATAAAAAATTAAAAGATTAGTATCAAAAATACTAATCCTTATACTTAACTATCCATATCGATTACATATGGAGTATCACTACTCCCATCACCACTCATATACTCAATGCCCGTGCGGAGTGAAACTGCCGGACGGACGCCGTTAGAAAGATCAACTCGGTATTGATAGTCGTAACTGCCAGACGAACTCATACCATATACGAAAGCTAAACCAGCATGAAAATAATTAGAAGAAAGAAGTATATAATTTTTTTCAGAAGCAAGTGGTGACTTACTATTATAAGCTAAGCTTTGTTCTTGTCTCGTTATTAATCCTACTGGGTATCTTAATGCTCCATTTCCATTCTCTTTATTTACTGTAAATCTATCATTTCTATTTTGACATGTTAAATTACTTGAATTTCCATTTGATTT
>CAJUTW010000016.1 GCA_910589335.1 uncultured Bacilli bacterium
CTGTAATTAAACCTACAACTAACAAAACTAAAAAACAAAAACTAATCAATTTATTTTTTATAATTATTGTAAATTTTTGAATATTTTTTTTAATTTTTTTCATACTCTACTTCTTACCTTCCTACACAAAACTACATATTTCGACATATTATTATCTATATCGATTAATATCGATACTAATCATAAAGGTGATTACTTTATGATGCAAAAATAATGTGATTTCTATCATTTTATATATTAAATATACAATAATTTTGTCGTTTTTTCAAGCAATTTTTTTATAAAAGTAACATAAATATTATAAAAAATAACAATATATCGATAAAAATAAAATTTTAATCAGTCAATAAGCAGTCAAAAATTTATATAAATATAAAGTTATAAATAATTTGTAAACAAATTTAATACCAGTCAAATAAATAGTCAAAATCTAATTAAACATAATAAATAAAGCCAAAAACATACCTATTCTCATAAAGTAATCACCTTTATGATGCATTTTTTTATTAAAAAACAAAAAAATAACTTTTCTTAAAAAAGCTATTTTTATATATTTTTAATTACAATTAACTAAGCATTATCTCTTTCGAACACAAGTATAACCAGCTGCATTCATATTTCTTTCTATTTCATCAATAGAAAAACCTGCTTCATATTCTGGATAAGTTCCACCAGCTTCAGCAAAAGCTGAATCTATTTCTTCTTTAACTATATTAGTAAATTTATAATTTTGTTTTTCAATTAATTTATTTTCTGTTAAAGTACACTTTATATCAATACCATTCATAGATTTAGTATTTTCTTTTAATAAATTACACTTAGTATTTAATTCATTTAAAGACTCAGCATCTAACTCAATATCACCTTTTGTAGTAATTACATATTCTGCACTTTCCAATTTACTATCAGTATATTTAAATAATCTATCATATTCTATATCAAGATTAGAAGTATGTGTTTTTAAATTACACTCTAATTTACCAGTTGTAATTATTTCTTTCTTCTCTTCATTTTTAGATGCCTTATATAAATTAACCATACTTGTTATCTCTGGTAAAAAAACAACAAACAATATAATAAAGACTAACATAATAATCATTGAAATTGTTTTAGCTTTACTAGGTGGTGTATAGTTTATCTCAACTTTTTTTAAATTTTCATTTATAATTCCTTTATCATCATTACTATTTGTATTACTACCTAAATTTGGTGTACTAACATTACTACTTTCAACTACATTATTATTAGTTTGAGCTATATTATTAGTATTATTTGCATTAAAACCACTAGTAGTTTGCACTACATTATTATTATTTACTTGACCACTATTATTATTTTGATAATTAATATTACTTTGTCCCATATTATTTAAATTAACATTACTGTTAGTATTTGTTGAATTGTTATTAGTAGAACCATTATTAATATTATTATTTTCTGTATTATTCACTATAACCAACTCCTTACCTTTTATAAAATAAATTATAACATAACAAATTATCTTAAACTAGATATTTTTTCCTGAAAATCATCACTATTTGTAATATAACTTCCAGCAATAATCATATCTGCAACATCACATAGTTTTCTTGTATCATAATTTATTCCACCATCTACACTAATTAAAGCTTTAACATTATAAGAATCTAATAATACTCTTAATTCTTTTAATTTTTCATGCGTCTCTTCAATAAATTCTTGACCACCATAACCTGGAGTTACAGACATTACTAAAATCATATCAAGATATGGTAAATAAGGAATAAGATCACTAACTTTTGTTTCAGGATTAATTGCTAAACCACATTTTATCGAATATTCCTTTATCATTTTTAAATTACGTTCTATATCTTCAGTTGTCTCAATGTGAAATGTAATAAACTCTGTATTAAGTTCAGCATAGAGTGGAATATATACTGAAGGATTTTCAACCATCAAGTGTACATCTAATCTCTTTGAAGTATATCTATAAATATATCTCATTTCTTTATATGGTAAAGTTTTATTTCCAACAAATTTTCCATCAGCAACATCTATATGTATATAATCAACATCTGTCTCATTTAATTTTTCTAAATCATTTGGAATATTTTTACTTTTTAAAAAAGAAGCTCCTATTTTCATTTTTTATCCTCTCCTATAAAATTTAAATAATTTTCATATCTACTTTCAATTATATTATTCTCCGAAACTTCCCTTTTAACCAAACACTCTTCTTCATTAGTATGATTGCAATCTTTATAAATACAAGGAGTATTAGAAAATTCAATAAAAGCATTTTTTATTTGTTCTTTACTATAATTTTTAAATTCTAAAGAAGAAAATCCAGGAGTATCCATCACCTTACCTCCAAAAAATTCAAATAACTCCACTACTCTTGTTGTATGCTTTCCTCTTCCCAAAGCCTTAGATACTTCTCCTATTTCTAAATTCCAATTAGGATTTAACTTATTAAGTAAAGTACTTTTACCAGCTCCAGTTTGACCAGTGAAAACACTTGTTACTCCATTTAATAAATCTTTTATTTTATCTAATTCTGTATTATATATTACCTTATAACCAATTTTTTCATAATAATCTAAATAATATTTTATCTTTAAAAATTCATCATCTGTTAATAAATCTTTTTTAGTAATACAAATAATTGGTTCTACTTTATTAATTTCCATTAATACGATAAATTTATCTAATAAATTTAAAGAAAAATCTGGTAATTTTAAACTTGTAATTAAAAAAGCTCTATCTATGTTACTAACTTTAGGTCTTTGAAACAGATTTTTTCTTGATAAAACTTTCTCAATTAATTTTTTTTCTTTATTGAAAAGAACATAATCTCCAACAACTGGAACAATATGTTCTTTTCTAAAAATTCCTCGACACTTACAAGGATATACTTGATTTTCATAACTAACAAAATGTAAATCACTATTTATTTTTATAATTTGTCCCTGCATATTTTCCTCACTATCTTTATTCTGTTGGATTATTATCTACATCAGAT
Source organism: uncultured Bacilli bacterium (assembly GCA_910589335.1). Lineage (GTDB taxonomy): Bacteria > Bacillota_I > Bacilli_A > RF39 > UBA660 > UBA3789. The sequence goes on from CAJUTW010000016.1 coordinate 3,002, forward strand.
GTTGGCTTATCTGTTGGATTATCAGTTGGTGTTGGAGTTGGCGTTGGTGTCGGTTTAGCTTTAACAACTTTAGCTATTGTAACTTTAACTGTTGTTCCTTTATATATTTTTGATCCTGCTGTTCTATTTGTTCTAATTATATCTCCATCTTGATAACCACTATTAGAAGAAACTTGTTCTTCAACAGTATCCAATGTTAAACCATTTTTATCACAAAATGTTTGAATGTCTTGAAGACTCCATTTTTCTCCTACAAAATCTGGAAAATTCTCTGCAATATTAGGAACATATAAAATTAATGAATCTCCTTTTTTTACTTCACTACCTTTTGCTAAAGATTGACCAATAATTTCATCCTCATCATATTCTTTATTGTCTTTTGGATCTTTCTTTTCAATTTTAACTTCTAATCCATATTTAGTTTCTAAAATAGTTTTTATTTCAATTGAATTTTTTCCTATATAATCTTCAAGTTCATAAGTTTCTTCTCCTGTTGATTTATATATTGTTATTTTACTTCCATATTTAATACTACGTCCTGCTTCTGGATTAGTTTTAACAACTCTATTTTTCTTAATCTTATTAGATGCTACTGTTTTAATTGTTGTATTAACCTCAAAACCTTTATCTTGAAGTTTTTTCTCACAAGCACTTACCTTTAAATCTTCACAATCAGGTACAATAACAGCTTTTTTATTATTAAACTTTGGAACTACAAAGAAAATTACTACTAATATAATTATTATTAAACTAAAAATAATTGTTAATATAATAATAGCTTTCTTCTTTTTCTTATCATTATCATCCAAAATATCCTCAGTACTTTCAATTTTTCTTGTTATATCTGCAGTTGTTTCTATTTCTTTAACATCATCTAATTGCACTGTATCTTCAACTTTATTTTTATCAACATTCGCAGCTTTTTTTAATTTTCTACCATCACTTTCATTTTCTGAATATTTATATTGATAAACTTCTTCATCCATTCTTTCATCATCAAGTGCTGTAAGTAAATCTTCATGCATACATCTTGCACTATCATATCGATTTTTTGGATTTTTAGCAGTTGCTCTTCTAATAATATTCTCGATACTTTGAGGTAAAGAAGGGTTATCTTCTCTTAAACTTGGTAATGGATCTCTCATATGCTTTAGAGCTATTTCAACTGCATTATCTCCCCTAAAAGGTAAACTTCCTGAAAGTAATTCATAAAAGATTATCCCCATAGAATAAATATCACTTTTAATTGTACTTCCTTTTCCACTTGCTTGTTCAGGTGGTAAATAATGTACACTTCCCATTACTGAATTTGTTTGTGTAAGCTGTGTTGAATTTAGAGCCATTGCAATACCAAAGTCAGTTATTTTGATTTGTCCATCATCTTTAATCATAATATTTTGTGGTTTTAAATCTCTATGAATTATATAAGAATCATGGGCATGAGCCATACCATCAGTTAATTGACTCATAATATCAATTGCTTCACTAAGCGTAAGTGTTCCTCGTTTTTTTAGTAATTGTTTTAATGTCTTACCTTCAACATATTCCATAACAATATAATAAACACCATCGTCTTCTCCAACATCATACATTTCAACAATATTAGGATGTGCAAGTGAAGATGCTGATAGAGCTTCTCTTTGAAATCTTCTTACAAACTTCTCATCATTTGATAAATCTCCTCTTAATACTTTAATAGCAACATTTCTATCAAGGATAGTATCATATCCAAGATAAACATTAGCCATTCCACCTTCACCAATTGATCTAATTACTTCATAACGATCATTTATTTTTTGCCCCTTTGTAATCACTTATCTTCACCTTCTTCAAAACGTACTAAATAAGCAACCGAAATATTATCTGTTCCACCCCTATTATTAGCTTTATTAATAAGCTTAATCACTTTATCTTCTATACTACCTTCACCTAACAAAACTTTCTCTATATGCTCTCTTTCAAGCATTCCTGTAAGACCATCACTTGATAACAATATTTCTGATACTCCCATATCACAATCAAATATATCAACATCAATCTCAGTTGATGCTCCAAGTGCTTTCATTAAAACATTCTTCTTAGGATGAACACTAGCTTCTTCTTTAGTAAGTTCTCCAGCACTAACAAGCAAATTAACTAAAGTATGATCATATGTAACTTTATGAAGATTCTTATCTTTCATTACAAATCCCGAAGAATCTCCTACATTTCCAAATAATAAATAATCTTTAGTTAATATTGCCATAACTAAAGTAGTACCCATTCCTTTACTCTCAGGATGAGTCTTCTCATGTTGAAAAATCAAAGTATTAACTTCATCAACACTATCTCTAATCCAATTAACAGCATCAACTTTACTCATATTTCTAAAAGATTCTTTAAAATATTTTCCTAAATATCCAATAGCAATAGATGAAGCCACTTCACCTGCAGAATGCCCCCCCATTCCATCAGCAATTGCCATTAAGTAACTATCTTCATCATTCTTAACTATAATAACACTATCTTCATTATGATCTCTAACTTTTCCTGCATCTGTTAAATAAAAAGATTTCATAAATCCTCCTTCTTACTTCTTAGTTGTCCACAAGCAGCGCTTATTTTACTTCCAAATTCACGCCTTATCGTTACATTAACACTATTCTTTTTAAGTATATCATAAAATCTCATAATTTGCACAGTATTTGTTCTCTTAAAATCTAAATTATTTGTCTCATTATATGGAATTAAATTAATATAACAATTTATTCCCTTTACTAATTTAGCAAGTTCCTCTGCACATTCCAAACTATCATTTACATCTTTTAATAAAATATATTCAAAAGTTATACGTCTATTAGTCTTTTCTAAATATTTTTTTAAAGAATTTATTAATTCCTTCATAGGATAAGCTTTACTAATAGGCATAATTTTATTTCTAATTTTATCATTTGGAGCATGTAAACTAATAGCTAAATTAATCTGTAAAGGAAATTCACTAAATTCAAGTATCTTTGGCACTAACCCACAAGTTGACACTGTAATATGTCTAGCTCCAATTGCTAAACCTTTAGGATGATTTATAATTCTAAAAAATTTAATTAAATTATCATAATTATCAAAAGGCTCACCAATTCCCATAACTACAACATGACTAATCCTTTTTCCAAATAATTTCTCAATCATTAAAATTTGTAAAACCATTTCATAAGTCTCTAGATTACGAATTTTTCTTCTTCTCCCGCTCTCACAAAATTTACACCCCATATTACATCCAACTTGACTAGATACACATATACTATTACCATAATCATGCTTCATTAATACAGCCTCAATATGTTCATTATCATAAAGTTCAAATAAATATTTACATACATCAACATCTTCTTGTACATCAACTATTTTTAATCTATTTATAGAAAAATCTTTATTTATGGAATCTATTAATTCTTTTTTTATATTTGTAATATCAGTAAAACTTTCTATTCTCTTTTCATATAACCAAGAAAACAACTGTAAAGCATGAAATTTTTTAGACCCCATTTTTATAAAATAATCTTCTATTTCATCAATAGTTAATCCATAAATATTTTTCATTCTACCACATCCTAAAAAAACATTTAAGCCTCAAAAAAACTTAAATGCTAATATTTATAAATACAAAACATCCACTTTTGTTGCTTGTCTTAATCTTATCATAATTAATTATTGATAACAATATCTCTACTAAAAGTAAATCTTTTACTTATCATAAATTATTTAATATATTTTTATAATTATCTTTTATGTCTAACCATAATTGGAATATCAACCCCAATATTATCAAACAAAGAAAGTATTTCTGCTTCATTTCCATATCTTTTTTTATAATAATTACACAAGGCCTCCGCCCAATATTTATTATTTCCTTTTTTTATTCCACTTCTAGAAGAATGATCACACTCACAAAATCCTATCAAAAGATTCTTATTTTCAAAAAAAGCTTGTTCAACTATAGACTCCGAAGCAATACAAGGCATTAAACCTACCAAAGTATCAATACTTTCAATATTTGTATCTTCAGTAAATTTTTCTTTTACAATTTTTATCCCTTTAAAATCAGTATATAAAATCTCAGGTTCATATATAGTTAATGTTCCTCCATTTAATTTTATTTTAGGTAACATAATTTCAGCCAATCGTGGATATCCTCCTGCACCAATTTCACAAACATTCCCCTCTAAAAAATTCAACTCATTTAATAACTTAAAAAATTCTAAATATATATCTTGTCCTTCTTTAAAAACACCAAACTTAGAAAAAATTTGAAAATATGAAACAGGTATATTCCAAAATTTTTTATCAATATAATAGTCACTTATTATATCTCGAAATTTATCAATTCCTCTATCATCATATTTATCTTGATTTGAATAAATAAATTTTAACATTTCTTCTTTTTTTAAATAGTATTTTTCATAATCAATAACACCCATATTCTCTCCCCCTAAAAAACAAAGCTAATTATATCATAAAAAAGAACTTTTTTCAAGAAAAAAAGCACTCCAAAGAGTGCTTATTAAAACAATCATTAACCATAAATACACTAAACTCAATTAATCGGATTAACAATCTCCAAAATATTTCCAAAATCATAGTACTCTAAATTTATCTCTAAAGACTTTTGACATAAATTATTTAAATAACAATAACTATCTAAATTAAATTTAATCTCATTAACATACTTTTCTGTATCTGTATTTATATATATTTTATTAGGTTCTTCTAAAAAATCACTATTTATATTACTCAATAATTGATTAAGTGTATTACTAGATATTAATAAATTATAAGATTGCTTCCCATTTTCAAAGCTTGTTTTTGATTCATAACTAGAAGTTTCAATGATTTTTTCAATTATATTAATATCCAAAAAATCTGTAAAAACAAAGGGATTTTCGCATTTAAGCCAAATATTATCATTTCTAAAAAAGTCAAATTCATTCCTAAAATAATCTTTATTATTAAATTTTATTATTTCTTTACTACCATTTTTTTGTCCTAAATAAATATACTGTACTCCATCTATTGTAATAGTAAAAGTATATTTATAATTATTTTCTAATATTTTATCCATATGAAATACATATCCATTATTCCCTTTTTCATACTCATCGGGATGTGATAAAGGATTTTTTTCACTAAATTTTAAAATTAAAAATAATATTAGAAAAAAGATAAAATAAAATCCAAAGAATAAAATAGCTTTTCCATTTTTCATTTCTTTAATTTCTTTTATTTTATTTATAAATTTCTTCATTACTTAAACACCTTACCAATTAGATTATCTCTACCTACCCCATTAACATAACTAAAAGCATCCATTCTTTTTTTACCAAATGGTTTAATTTCTTGTAAAACTATTGATGAATCTTTTGTCGCTACAACTATTCCTTCTTTAGTAATATCTACTATTTCTCCACAAATAGCTTCATATTTTTTCTCTTTTATAATACTTTTATACACTTTCATTTCTTTGTCATCTAATAATGCATAAGCTGCTGGAATTGAACAAAGTCCTCTTATATGATTAAATATTTCTCTACTTGTTTTAGTAAAATCAAGATGTTCTTCACTTCTTTTTACATTAAAACCAAATGTTACTAATTCTTCATTTTGTTTAATTCTTTTATTAGTCCTATTAATAATACTTGGTAAAGTCTCTAATAATAAATCTCTACCTAACAAACTTAATTTATCCCATAATATTTCAACAGTATCACTATCTTTAATTTCAATAGATTTTTGAGATATAATATCTCCACTATCCATTTTAGTATCCATATACATTATAGTAACTCCTGTTTCACTCTCTCCATTCATTATAGCATGATGAATAGGAGCTCCACCTCTATATTTAGGTAAAAGTGACCCATGAACATTAATACAACCAAACTTTGGATATTTTAAAATTTCTTCAGGTATAATTTGTCCATATGCACAAGTTATAATCATATCAGGTTCTAAATCTAATACTTCTTGATAATCTTCTCTTATTTTTCTTGGTTGTAAAACATTTATATTATGTAAAAGAGCAACTTTTTTTACTTCTGTTGGAGTTAAAATTCTTTTTCTACCAACCTCTTTATCAGGTTGAGAAACAACTCCTACAACTTCATAATTATCTATTAATCCTTCAAGTACTGGAACTGCAAAATCAGGAGTTCCCATAAAAACTATTTTCATAATATCCCCCTTATAATTAAAACTATAGAAATTATAACACCAAGTGAAATAAACAATGCCCCCAAAAGTATAAAAATTGAAGCTTTCCCATAAACATTTAAAAATTGTCTACCAACATCTTCTTCCTTATATTTTATAAATTCATCCTGAACATTAATAATTGAATTTTCTACAGAATCTGATAAATAATTATCTAATTCTAAAATTTCTATATCATTTTTATCAATTTTTTCTCTACATAAAACATTACCTAATTTAGAACTAAGCATTCTATCAATAACTTCATAAAACTCATTATTATCATCTAAATAATCTTCTAAACTATTTACATCTTCAAGCCTTACTCTCTTAACTAACAATAAAGAAATAACATTCTTATTTTTATGAATAAAATCCCATTGCTTTTTCACAACTTCATTTACAAAATTTTTCTCTTCCTCATTAAAAAATGAATCAAACATAAACATTTTCAAATTTCTAGTCCAATTATTATAATTATTTATCAATGATTTATCTACTCTAACTTCCTTTAAAAAATAATCTTTATTATTCAAAAAATTATAAAAAAACATAGGTGCAAATGTAGAATAATAACAAGCATTAACAAAATCATCTGTAAAGTATACTTTTTTATCTAAAAAATCTTTTTGAAATATATTAATCACATTATGTTTAAAAAATATTTTATCTATCGTTTTAAATTCTTTATAATAATTAAAATAATCTTCTGGAATAAAATCTTTGTTTTTAATTTCATTACTATAGGAACTACAAAATCCATGGACAAAATACCCATCTAAAATATATTTATTATAAATAAAACTAATTATCTGTTTTTTAGAAAGATCATCATTAATATTTTTAATTTCTAATTTTATAGAAACCATTTTACCAATTAATTTATTTATCCCAATACGAATATCAGAAAAACTATCTAACTTCTTAAATAATTTTTCAAGTTGCTCTAAGTATTCATCAAATAAATATATATCATCTAATATAATCTTATACTTTATTAAAGCATCATAAAAGATATAAAGTGCTAGTTTTTGATCACTAAAAAAACTATAAGAAAAATTAAATTCTTCTTTTTTAAAATAACGTTCATTAGTATTAATTAAATTTATAAAATTCTTAGTATCATCTCTTTTTAAATATTCATCTAACACTTTTTTACCTCCTTTTTATAATTTATATATTAGAATATTGATATAAAAAGAAAATCACTCCAACTACAATAATTATTCCCAAAATAAGTAACAGTAATTTTACAAATGTATTATTCTTATCCCAATATCCATCTAAATTAGTCGAAGATTCCTTCATTAATTTTTCATAATCTTCTCTATTTTTTTTATTTATTTCTAACTCTTTTTGTGAATCATTCATAATATCACCTCTACTATTATAAGAATATCATACATTAAAGCATTTGACTAGGATTAAAATCCACATCAATTTTTATTTTGTTATTTGTTTTATAATGATTAATAATTTTTTCTAAAATTTCAAATATATTATTTGTCTTTTTATATTTTAAAATAATATTATATCTTATTATATTATTTATTCTATATATACTTGCAGCACTTGGACCTAATATAATTGTCTCATTAAGATTTCTTTCTAAACTTCTTTTTATTTTTAAAGCTTCCGCTAAAACAAAATTATCATCCTTACCACTTATTCTAATATTACATAAATAATAAAATGGTGGATATTTAAGTTGTTTTCTAATTACCATTTCTTTTTTATAAAAACTTAAATAATCATGTGTCTTTGTTAATTCTATTGCATAATGCTCTGGATTAAAGGTTTGAATTATAACAAAACCTTCTTTTATGCTTCTACCACTTCTTCCTGCAACTTGACTTAGTAATGAAAAAGTATTTTCACTACTTCTAAAATCTGGAATATTTAAAGAAGTATCAGCATTTATAACACCAACTAATGTTACATTAGAAAAATCAAGTCCTTTAGCAACCATTTGTGTACCTAATAAAATATCATACTCTAAATTCTTAAAAGCTTGAATCATTTTCTCATGCATTCCTTTTTTACTAGTAGTATCATAATCCATTCTTAAAACTCTACTTGTAGGAAATAAGCTATAAAGTTCCTCTTCTATTTTTTGTGTTCCAACACCAAGATTACTCAAAGAATTTTCAGAACAACTAGGACAAGCTTTATAAACTTTTTCACCATAACCACAATAATGACATCTCAAAGTATTACTACTTTTATGAAAAGTTAATGTAATATCACAATTTGGACATTTAAAAGTATATCCACAATTCTTACAACTTACAAATGAAGAATATCCTCTTCTATTTAAAAGTAGAATAACTTGTTCTTTTTTTTCTAAACAATGTCTTATACTTTCAATTAATATATTTGAAAAATAACCTTGAGTTTTTTTCATTTCTTCATTCATATCAACAATTTTAACTAAAGGTAATTTTTTTCCATTAACTCTATTAGGCAATGATAATAATTTATAAACTCCCTTACACGCTCTAGCCATTACTTCTAAAGAAGGTGTAGCACTTCCAAAAATAACTGGACAATTATGATATTCACTTCTAATAATTGCTACATCTTTCGCACTATACCTTGGATTAGGATCACTTTGTTTATATGAATCACTATGTTCCTCATCAATAATAATAACTCCAATATTTTTAAGTGGTGCAAAAATCGCACTTCTAGCCCCAATAACAATTCTAGCTTCCCCTCTACAAATTCTTCTCCACTCATCATATTTTTCACCATCAGATAAAGCCGAATGTATAGCAGCAATCATCTCTCCAAAGCGTTGCTGAAAACGACTTACCATCTGAGGTGTAAGACTAATTTCTGGCACTAAAACAATACTAGTTTTCCCTAAAGACAGATAATGCTCTATAATCTCCATATAAACTTCTGTCTTTCCACTACCAGTTACTCCATGTAAAAGATAAATATTTCTAGAATTATTAATAACTTCATTAACCACCATTCTCTGATCACTAGAAAGTTCTTTTTTATCATACTTTTCATTTTTATATAAAACTCTATAATGTTCTATTTTTTCTTCTAATAAAATATTATTTTTAACTAAAGTTTTTAAACTACTAAGAGATATTTCTACTAATTCCTTTTTTGATACCTTTTCTTTATTTTTAACTAATTCAATTATAGCTTTTTGTCCAGTAGTTAATTTTTCTAAATTAATATCATAATTATTTAATTTATATATAGTATCAAATTTAATATTTATTTTACTACCACATTTAGCTTTTAAAGCTTTAGGTAACATTACTTGATAGCAACTTATTAAAGTAGCTAAAGTTTTATTTTGTATTACTTTTCCAAGTTCTAATAACTCCTCATTTAAAACAACATCTAAATCTACTATACTAATTATTTCTCGCAATTCTTTTTCTGTACTTTTAACACTATTAATTTCTAAAACAAAACCTTCTAAAGTCATCTTCCCAAAAGGTACAATTACTCTCACACCAACTTTTATTTTATCTTCCAAATTATGAGGTACCAAATATTCAAATATTTTATCAATATTTTTATTAGATAATTCTACTAATACACCTACTATCAAAATACCACCTCACAAAATTAATATATATATTTATTATACACTAACAATTTAATGTTAAGTAAAAAATAATAAAAAAAAGAAATCATATAATTTCTTCTTCTAAACTTTCATCTACAAGTTTTCTAACTTCTTCTAAATGTTCAATACTAGATGAAGTAGCCTTTGGACTTCTATGACTTAATAATACTGCAATCGAGATAGTAAATAAAACTACTATTGATATTAAAATTACAAAATATAACATTAAATCACTTTTCCTTTCAATTTTATTATATCCAAAAAAACAAAAAGAACAACAAGTTCTTTTAAAATAATCTTAAAATATCATTAAATGTTATTATAACCATTAATCCCATTAAAAGCATTAAAAATATAGCATGAATTTTATTTTCTAAATCTGGATTAACTGGACTACCTTTTATTTTTTCAATAATTATAAATAAGATATGACCACCATCAAATGCTGGAATAGGAAGTAAATTAATAACTCCAACATTAACACTTAAAAAAGCCATCAAATAAAGTAAATTAGCAAACCCAGCTTTACTAGATTCTCCAACTATAGAATATATTCCAACAGGCCCAGATAATTGATTTAATTTAATTCCTCCTGTAAACAAATATCCAATTGTAATAAACATTTGTTTAAAAATTGAAACTGTTTTTCGACCAGTATATTTTAAAGCTTCTATAAAACCATGAGTTTTTTCTTGTTTAATACCTACACCATATTTATATGATGTTTCTCCTTTAACTTTTATTTTTTCAGGTTTAACTTTATAATTTACTTCTTTTCCGTTTTCTTTTAAAACTTTAATTTCATTTTTTTCTTTAGGATTAGCTACTGCTAAATAAAGAGTAAGATCATCACTAGTAGTAACTTTATGACCATTAATACTTAAAACCTTGTCTCCTTTTTCAATTCCAGCTTTATATGCTACACTTCCTTTTTCAATAGAAGTAAATACTGGATCCATTGTTGTTCCACCCCAAATTAAAGCTATTAAAAATAAAAGTAATACAGCTAAAATGAAATTATTACATGGTCCAAAAAACATTATTAGAAATCTTTGCCATGCACTTTTAGCTTGAAGAGTTTTATTCTTAGGAATCTTTTTATCCTTATCATCATCTAAATCTTCTCCAGCCATTTGACAAAAACCACCAATAGGAATAGCTCTAATAGAATATTCTGTTTCCCCTATTTTTTTTCCAAATAATTTTGGTCCCATACCAATAGCAAATTCATAAACATAAACTCCAGCTATTTTAGCAAATATAAAATGACCAAATTCATGAACTAAAACTATTATTCCAAGTATTAAAACAAATATTATTAAATTTATAATTATTGACAATTAAAATCCCTCCTTTATAATATTTTCATTAACATAATAAATGCTAAAGTAACAAAAATCAAACTATCAAATCTATCAAGTATACCACCATGTCCTGGTATTAACTCAGAAAAATCTTTAATATCATATTGTCTTTTTATAGAAGAAAATATTAAATCTCCAATTTGACCAACAAAACATAATAACATACTAACTAATATCAATAAAACTAAAGATATATTAGAATTACTGTAAAGTAAAAACTTGTTGTCACAAAAGTCCCCATCAAAATACCACCAACTAAACCCTCAATTGTTTTATTAGGACTAATCTTTGGACATAACTTATGTTTTCCAATTAATTTACCTGTTAATAATGCAAAAGTATCTGTAATAGTAGTGATTAATAATAAATAAATAATATAATTTATATCAAAATTACGTACAATTATTAATAAATTAAAACTTAAACCTATAAACAATGTACTTCCTATTAAAAACAACGCATCATTTAAATTATATTTTTTAGAATCATTAATTAATATCATTGGAGCTAAAAAAATAAAAATCAAACCACTCATAACTCGGTAATCAAAATTAAATTGAAATTCAATCGAATTTAGATTATGTAATGATAACCCTATTACTATTATATAAGCAAAAAACTTTAATAATGCAGGAAATTTATTTCGACTTTCTCTAACTTTAATCAATTCATATAATCCCGCAACTCCTAATATTGCCATAAAAATAGCAAAAGGCAACTCTCCTATTAATAAAAAAGGTACAAATATAACAACTAATAATATAGCACTAATAATTCTTAATTTCATTTTATTCCTCCAAATCTTCGATCTCGATTATTAAATATTTCAATCGCTTTATCAAATTCTTCTTTTGTAAAATCAGGAAAATAAACTTTAGGAAAATAGAATTCTGCATAACTTGCTTGAAACATCATAAAATTACTAAGTCTCATTTCACCACTTGTTCTAATAACAAAATCTAATGGTGGTAAATCATGATACAGATTTTTTTGAATAAATTCATCATTAATATCTTCTATTTTTATTTCTCCATTTTTATACATATTACATAATTTTTTAGTAGTATCAACTATTTCTGCATGACTTCCATAATTAAGACAAATGTTTAAAACCAATTCTGTATTATTTTTAGTTTCTTCAACTATTTTATCCATTGCTTTTAATACATTACTAGGAAGTGGCTCTCTTCTTCCTGAAAATAAAACTTTAATTTTCTTTTCTTTAATAAAATCAAATTCCTTATTAAAAACTTTAATAAAAAGATTCATTATAAAATCTACTTCTTTACTATCTCTTTTAAAATTTTCAGTAGAAAAAGCATATAATGAAGCGTATTTAACTCCTAAATCAGCCATATAAATACATAATTCTTTTAAAGTAGCAATTGCCGTCTTATGACCTACAGTTCTAGCTAAGCCTCTCTCTTGTGCCCATCTACCATTCCCATCCATAATTATTCCAACATGTTTAGGTATTATTATTTCATTATTCATAAATTATTACCTCAAAAATTATTATATAACAAAGAAATAAAAAAAGAAAGTCAAAACAACTTTCTAAAATTTATCAATGTCAATTTTTATATATTTATTATCAGATAAAGCACTACTAGCTTGTACTAAAGTTCTAATAGCATTAGCTGTACGTCCACTTTTACCAATAACTCTTCCCATATCAGCTGAATCTACAACAACTTGAATTAACATAACATTCTCCTCATCAGTAGGAAACTCTTTGACACTAACAGCATCAACATTAACTACTAATGATTTAACTATATTTTCTGTTAATTTTACTAAATCCATAATTATTTATTTCCTTTTTTAGCTTCAGCAAATTTTTTCATAATTCCTTCTTTACTTAGTAAATTTCTTACTGTATCAGTAGGAATAGCTCCTTGATTTAACCATTTTAAAGCTACTTCTTCATTAATTTTAACTTGACATTCTCCAACTGGTGAATAAGTACCAACTAATTCAAGATATTCTCCATCTCTAGGACGACGAGAATCAGTAGCAACTATTCTATAAGTAGGTTTTTTCTTAGCTCCCATTCTTGTTAATCTCAATTTAACTGCCATTAATATCCCTCCATTTCTAAATACATTGTTATTATAATAAAAAAATATATATCTGTCAACCTTTTTTTGTTAACAGGAACTATTTTTTTCTATAACAACACCCCACAGGTACACTCTCTAAAGAATCTTTTGTTTTACAATATTGAAATTCTTCCACCTCAAAAACTTCTTTAAAAATATCCATTTCATAATAATCACCTGACCTATTCATCAAATGACTTGCAACAATTATCCCATCATCTTTTAGTATACTCTCTAAATTATCTCTACATTTTATTATTGAGTTTTTATGAAATGTTAAAGTCTCCAAAATATTAGATAATATTATCACATCATATTTCTTTTTAATATCAATATTATGACAAATATTTAAATATTTAAAATCAAATTCTGTATTTTCTAATTTTCTTTTTAGTTTTTTAATATCACTAATTAGTTGTTCTTCATCTTCACTACTAAAATAAAATAAATTTCTAGAAATAGGCATCTTTAAAAATTTTAAATAACTTAACCAATATCTATATGCATCTTTTTCTTCTTTAGTATAACATTTAACTGCTCTTAATAAATTATATAACCAATCATTATTTAAAAGCATCTCTTCTTTTGAAAAATGAAATTCACTCTTAAATTCAATTAACCATTTTCTTAAATAGAAATAATATTCACATATTTTATTGCAATCAAAACTGTCTACTTTTTTAGCTCCTAAATAATAAGCGTAAAAGTATTGATCACTTGATGATAAAACAGTTAAAACTTCCTTTTCTTTTACAGAAAAATTTTTAAATATCTTTTTTAAATTTTCATTACTTTTATAATAAATCTTACTATAACCATCTAAATATTTCCCCTGAGATAAAAGTAAAGATTTAGAAACATCTATTTCTACTTTATCCACAACTATCACTTACTTTCTCTTTTTATAAGAATACCCTACTGGACGCCAATTTTGCGAATCAGCCTCAAACTCAATTAAATCAAATTTTTCTTGAAAAACCTCTTCTTCAATTTTAAGTCTAGATCGACAAATAACATAACTACAAACAACGACTCCATCATCTTTTAATATATTATCTAAATAATTTTTACATTTTGTAAAAAGCGTAGCATCACAACTTGGAGATTCTAATATATTAGATAATATAACTACATCATATTTTTTCTCTTTCTTATTTTGTTCAAAAATATTTTCTAAACTAAAATTTAGATCTACATTTTTTAACTTTCTTTTCAAGAATTCTATATCTTTTATAGAAGAATCATCAAAAACTTGATTAAAATAAAAAAGTTTTTTTAAAGATTTATCTGGCAAAGTAGCAATAACACCTCTCCAATATTTAAAAGATTTTTCCTCAAGTAAGTTACTACATTTAACTAACTTTAATAACTCATTTATAAAATTTTTAAGATTAAATATTTTACTAAAATCAATACTAAATTTTCCTAAATATTCAATTATCCATTTTCTAAGATAAAAATAATGTAGACTTAATTTATTTTTATCAAAACAATCTACACTTCTAGCACCTAAATATTTTGAATAAAAATATTGATCACTTGATGCTAATACTGTATAAATATCTTTATCTTTAACATTAATATTTTGAAATAATCTTTCTAAATCTTCATTACTCCTAGAATATATTTTATTGTAATATTCATTATAATTTCCTAAAATCAAATTTTTAGTATTTATTATATCTAATTCTATATTACTCATACATAAAACTCCTACTTTTTTATATAACTATAACCTACTGGATAATTTCTAGAAAAATCTTTACGATAAAATGAAAAATCATTAAAATCAAATTTTTCTTTAAAAATATCTTTTTCAAAAGTCGAAGTATAATGCTTTACCATATTAGTACAAATTACTTCTCCATCATCTTCTAAAATTTCATATAAATTATCTCTACACCTTTTTAGTTTTTCATAATCCATTGAATAATATTCTAATAAATTTGAAAGAATAATTATATTATATTTTCTTTTTTTATCAATATCATCACTTATATCTTGATATCTAAAATTTAAGTTTACACTTTCTACAATTTCTTTTAATTCTAACATATTAGAAATTATTTTTTCTAAAGAATCATCATATATATCATCATAAAATAATTCACTTATTGATAAACCTTTTCTTATAAAACTACACCAATAATTATAAGCTCTTTCTTCATCTAAATTACTACAATCAACTAATTTTAATAACTCTTCAACTAATTTGTTATTTATCTTTCTATCACTTTTTAGTGAAAAAAAATAATTTTTATATTTAAGTAACCATTTTCTTAAATAGAAATAATATTCACATATTTTATTGCAATCAAAACTATCTACTCTTTTAGCTCCTAAATAATGACATAAAAAAAATTGATCACTTGATGATAAAACGGTCAAAACTTTTTTATCTTTTACTGAAAAACTTTTAAAAATTTTATATAACTCCTCATTTGAATTCATATAAATTTTAGAGTAACTATCATCTTTTTCTAAAGATAAGATTTTAATTGTTCTAATAATATCATCATTAATTTCTTCCACAATAATAACACTCCAATTTCGAGTGTTATTTTAGATTATTAAAAACTTTTTGTCAACTAAATAGCATCCTCAATAAATTTCTCATTAACAGAATCAATACTTTCTAATGCAGGATCATAAGAAGGTTCAACCGCTTCTTTCTCATCTTCCTCTTCAACTATCTCATCCCAAGGATCTTCTTCTTCGTTAGTTTCAATTTTAACTTTTATATCCCCAACAAGTTCAATACCTAATTCTTTTTCAATAGTATAATTAATATTATTTCCATCTATATTTACATTTACACAATTAGGTTGCTTTAAACTTCTAACTATAATTTCTTCTCCACTAACATCTTCTCTATCTCGCATATTAATTACTTCTCTATAAGTATTTGTCTCTTTTAAAACTTCTGTTTTTGTATCATTATCATGAGAATACCAAATATTTACATCATAACTACCATTAATAACTATTTGATTATTACTTTTTGTTCCACTAAAATTATGATTAATTACCCAACAACCTAATATTGTAGATGGATTATTATTAACATTAACAGTATTTGTAGTTGTAAAAAGTTTTTTCCCCTTAGAAACAACAGCCTTAGTTACAATTTCTCTATAATTTGCCATAAGTACCTCCCATTCTAATATATGTATAACTACTAAAAAAAGAACCCAAATTACTTTAAAAAAATCAAATTTAAGATATAATATTAAAAGAAAGGAAAATTTTTATGGCATCAGCAATAATCCATTTAGCAATAGCAAAAGAATTAGAAAAAGAATTTTCTATAAAAAATAAAAAAGATTATTTTTTAGGAAGTATCGCTGCAGATATATCAAAAGAAATTAATCAAGACAGAAATATATCACATTTTATAACTACTAAAGATGAAATACCTAACATTAATCTCTTTACTAATAAATATCCAAACTTTAAATCAAATTCATTTGAGTTAGGTTATTTTATTCATTTATATACTGATAAATTATGGAGAACTTTTATAAAAGATAAAATTACTCCTAATTCAATTAAACTAACAGATGGAACAATTTACAAAACAACTTTTGAAGAAGTATCAAAAATGATTTATAGTGATTATACAAATTTAAATATAAAAGTAATTGAAAATCATTTTCTAGATTTATCCCTTTTTTATGAAGAATTTCAAATACCTTTTACTTCTTTTAACGAAATACCTATTAATAAATTAAATATTTTAATTGATAAAATGGGTATTATCATTGAAAACTCAAAAGAAAATAAACCATATTGCTTTGATATCGATAGTATAGAAGAATTTATATCTTCTTCAACAATAACAATTAAAAATATTTTATCAAAATACTAAAAAGATTCAAAAAAACTAATTTCTGAATCTTTTTTTATTCATTAAATAATTTATAAAAATAATCATTTAATTCATCTCTAACATAATTTATCATCAAATTTACTTTTTTTAAGTTTTCTAAATAAATATTATAAATAGGTATTTCTTCAAGTTTATTATTTAATTTATCAAGTTCATGCTTTATATTATTATCATAATTATTCTTTATATATTCTTTTTGTATTTTTTTGATTTTTTCTATTAGTAAAATAAGTTCTTGATTTTTACTCATTTTATCTTTTAAAGAAACACAATTTTTATATTCATCACTTAATTTAATATAATTAACAACATCATCTACTGCCTTATACAATTTCTCCATCTAAGCTCCATGTTTTAGCACTTTTTATTTTAACATTAACAATTTCTCCAGCTTCTATTTCTTTTTCACTGGTAAAATTAATTAATTTATTTGTCTCACTATATCCATAATACATATTTTTCTTCAAAGAGACTCCTTCTACAAGTACTTTTAAAACTTCTCCTTCTAGTTTTTTATTGTTTTCTAAAAAATATTTATTAACTACTTGATTTAATCTCTGTAATCTTTCTTCTTTTACTTCTGGTGGAGTATTATCAACCAACTTACAAGCAGGAGTCCCTTCTCTTTCTGAGAAAATAAATGTAAAAGCATTATCATATTTACACTCTTCAGCTAAACTTAATGTTTCCCTAAAATCTTCTTCATCTTCTCCTGGAAAACCTACAATAATATCTGTAGATATACTAACACCTGGTACAGTATCTTTTATTTTATGAAATAATTCTAAATAGCTTTCTTTAGTATATCTTCTTCCCATTAATTTTAAAATTTTACTTGAACCACTTTGTACAGGTAAATGAACACTAGGCATTATATTTGAATATTTTCCGATTACATCAATCATTTTATCAGTAAAATCCCAAGGATGACTAGTCATAAATCTTATTCTTGGAATATTTAATAATGCAATTTCTTCTAATAAATCACCTAAATTATAATTATCATAAAGATCTTTTCCGTAAGCATTAACATTTTGACCTAATAAAGTTACTTCCTGATAACCATCTTCAATTAACAATTTAACTTCATTAATAATATCTTCCCGTCTACGACTTCTCTCACGACCTCTAGTATATGGAACAATACAATAAGTACAAAACTTATCACAACCATATATTATATTAACAAATGCTTTATATTTATTAGCTCTAATAACAGGTAACCCTTCAACTAAATCTCCTTCTCGAGAAAAAACTTCTATTTGTTGTTTATTCTCCTTTATAGCTTTATCTAAAATATTTGGAAGTTGATATAAATTATGAGTTCCAAATACAAAATTAACGAATTTATAATCATTTAAAATTTCTTGAACCACACTAGCTTCCTGCGCCATACATCCACATAAACCGATAATTAATTCCGGTCTCTCACCCTTTAAATGTTTAAGTCTTCCAAGCATCCCAAAAGCTTTATTATGAGCATTCTCACGTATACTACAAGTATTTAAAAGAACTAAATCTGCTAAATTATAATCAAGAACTTTAGTAAAACCTAAATTTACAAGTAAAGCCTCAATATTTTCACTATCATGTTCATTCATTTGACAACCATAAGTCTTTAAAAAATATTTCATACCTCTATATTTATTAGAAATAGTTTTATCCTGTTTAAAATCAATTCTTCTATATTCTTTTTTAGTACGACTTCTTGCTTCTTTATAATCAGGTAAATGCATAAAACAACCTCTTTCTTTTCTAAAAAATAATATTTCTTTTATTATACGACAAAATAATATTTATTCAACAAAAATAATAAAAAATAAAATAATCATCAAAAAATAAAACATCAAGAAATGAAAAAACGAGCCACAACTCGTTTATTCCATGACTAAATGATTATTAATAATATTATCTATTATAGTTGATCCATTATTCATAATTTCTCTTTTTATAGCATCCATATTACTTCTAATATTTTCAATTAAATCTGTCATTAAAGAATCTAAATTTTTCTTTTCTAAATTTAACACTATAATTTCTAAATTATTTATTTTAGAATACTTCCCATAATAAGTATTTTTAACTGTTACATTAAACAAATTCTTAAATGAAAAAATATCAATATTATTAAATCTTTTATCTTCAAGTATTTTAAATGCAGTATATAAGTATTGATTATTTAAAGCTTTATCAAGTGCAGTTTGACCCTTATTATTCTTTATATTAGGTAAATAATTTTTCTTTTTTGTTAATTGCTCTACTATTTTTACTGCTGCTACAGAATCATCATTTGCTAATATATGAGCAAACGTATCACCATCGACATTTTGATGATTAACATTCCAATTTCTTTTTTTCATTAAGACTAAAACTAAATCATATTGTTTAGCCTTTAACAATCTTGTAACAACATCATTTCCTATACTATCAACTAAATTTACATCTATTTTATTATTCAAAATAAGTTCTTCAATAATTTTATATTCTTCTTGCTTAATGAATGTAAATATCTTTGAAGAATCTTTTTTTATTTCCTCTAGTATAATTTTCATATTGCACTCCATAATACACCTCTTTCGCGTGACAATTCAATATTCTATCAAAGCTAAAATTTACTGTCAAACAGCATCCTATAACTAGGTATAAAAAATTCTTATTATGAAAATTTACTTATAATATAGTATTATATACAAATAGGTGAAATTTTTTTATGAAAACAAATAAATTATTAATTGATACATACATTGACAGATTAAGTAAAATAGCAGTATCTATAAAAATGCTTTATGATAAATTAAATGTAGAATTAAATGAAGATAAAATAAAAGAATTAAATAATTATCTTGACATTGCACTTAATGCAGAAAACAATATTTATCAAGAAATAGATGAAGATATTTTATTAAGTAATCAATTTTTTAATCGAGTAACATATTTACTTCAAAACCAAGATTTAAAATTTAAAGATCAAATCGAAAATAGAATAACAAGATATTTAGCATCAAGAAAATATCTTAATCCTTTTTTATCTACTCTAAATCATCAAGAAGATAAAGAAGAAGAAAACTCAGCTATTATTAGAACACAATTTTCTCTAGATTATACAATTAAGGTATTTGCTCAAATAGAAGAAGAACTAAATAATCAAAATATAGATTTAAGAAAAAAATGCTCTTTAATAACAGCAAAAAATAACACTTTATTTGCCAATAAAATTTTATTAGATTTAACAAAAGAGCAACTTGACAACTTCGATGGAAGAAAAAGATGTATTACTTTTAAACATAATAAAGATGTTATATCTTCTTTTTATAGAGTCAGTTCTCTAGAGATAATAAATCTAACAACTTCTGCACTTCTAAATCATCAAGAAAATATTTATACAGAAATTGAATTAAAAGCTGCATTAAAGCTTTTAAATAGAAAAGAATTATTTGAAATTATAAAATCATATTATGAAAATACTACCAAACATCCACTTTATAAATCTTTAGCAGAAAACAATCCTAATCATCAGCTTATTATAGAAATAATTAATAACGCAATTGATAACTTTATAGAAACATCAAAAAAAAGAAAATAGTTCAACTGAACTATTTTTAATATTTTATAATTTTGTACCACAATTTGTACAGAAATTTCCACCATTACTTTGATTTCCACAATTAGAACAAAATTTAGTAGAAGTATTTTGATTATTTTGAGCATAAGGATCATAATTTTGTGTAGCACCTTGATTAGTTTGGTTAGCTTGATTATTATTAACTACTCCTCCCATAACTCCACCACTTGCCATATTCATCATTCCAACACCCATAAATCCATTAGCTGCTCCACCTTCGTTTTTAGCAGCATCTTGAACAGCTTGAGCATATGCCCCTGTAAGCGTACCTTGTTGCATGAAACTATTAGATGATAATTCATAATTATCAATCTTTTTATTCGACTCATCATCTAAAGTTACACTTTCAACAACAAATCCCACAAGATTAATTCCACGATCTCTAATTGGTTGATCAAAAACTTTTTCATCCATTGTCTTTTTAATTTCATCAGTACTACTAGGTAACTCTAATACTGGAACTTTATGATTAGAATTTCCAAGTTCATTTAAAACATTTTGAAAAGCTCCAATTACTTCACTTCTCATTTGTTCACATAAATCATCTTTTCTATATTCTTCTGCAACTCCAGCAATTCTTGACATAAAAGTCGCTGGATCAGCTATTTTAAAAGTATATTTACCAAAACATTTAACTTCTACTCTTAATGGACTCATTGCTCCAGTCATTTGATTAGGAATTGGATGAGACCAATCTTGAAAAGGAACAGGAGCTGGAGTTCCAAATTTATTATCCATAATTTCTTTTCCATTAATATAAAAAACAGCTTGTTCTTTATTAGTTCCACCACCATAAGTAAAACGAGTCCACATTTCCTTAAATACAGCACCAAACTGTCCTGCAAAGAATGAAGGAGAAGCTGATTGATCAAAAGTATAAATTCCTTCCTCAGCAGTAGCATCTAAAACTTTACCATTTTCAAAGATAATAGCTATTTGTCCAGGTGAAACCTGAATCGCACTATCCTTAGAAATAATTCCATTAGGAGTAGATACTCTCTTCATTAAAATATCATTTCCTAAATCCTCACATTTTATATATTCTTTCCATTGATCATGGAAAGTACTAGATACAGCCGAAGCTGCAGCCTTAATTAAACCCATAAAAAATCTCCAATCTTATTTATTAAATTAATTATACAACATAATTATAAACTTTAAAATATATTAACACTAATTAGACACTATATTACTAACTATAGTCTCACTATCTGTTTTAATCATTAAAGAATCATTATCAATTTTATCTTCATAATCAATAAATGTATTTTTAACTTTAAGTTTTCTTAATAAAAATATATTTATTATAAAAGTTAAACAAATAGATAAAACCCCTATCTCAAACCAATTAATACTTTTAACAACTTTTCCCTCTTTAGATACTTTATAATTATCACCATTTAATCTATAAAAACCATCTAAAATATTTATATAATCATCTATTGCCTTATAATAATTTTTATTTTCTATATCTTTATAAACATATGCTAAAGTTTGATTAATACGTTTATCATTATAAATATCAAAAACTTTACTACTTTTATCTCCAATATTTCCCATATATATTTCAGGTTCAATATCATTAAAATATATTACAAAGATAACTCCTTCATTTAAAAAATCATTATAATCATAAAAATTATTACTATATTGATTAATACTAAATCCACATAAATCATTAGTAGTAACAATACTAATATCAATTTTAGTTTCTTTAATAAATTCATCTATTTTATTTTTTAATTCATGTTTTTCTTGATCAGATAAAATATTTAAAAAATCATATATTTTATCCTTACTAGATACTGCAGGAGTTTTTAAAATATTATCAATATTACTACTATCAACAAAAACATCACTAGGAATTAATAAATTATCATTACTTCTCTTATATTCAATAGCAAAACAATTAATATTAAAAATAACAAAAGTAATTATAAGAACTATAAAAATTTTTTTCTTCATAAAACCTCCTAAAATAAATAAGCAATACAAAAACCTATTAAAAATATTATACTAAAAAGAATAAAACTAAATATAAATAATTCACTCTTACCATAAGTTAAATTAATAATTGACTTTCCACTAAATCCATTCATTAGATAAAAATAATTATTACCTTTATAATTAACACTTATTAAATAAATAGGAATTAAAATATTTTTATATTCTCCACAAGTTACATCTAAATTATTTTCTACTAGCTTTTTATTATCATAACTTATATTATCATTAATCATTTTTAAAGAAGTTTTAACTATACTTTTACTAATTTTATTATAAAAATCTTCTTCCTTAAGATTTCCTTCTAAAAGAATACAATCATTTAAATAATTATTAGAAAACATCACTAAATTATCATAATTATTATCATTAATTTTATCTATTAATTTTTCTAATTCATTATTATTACAATTTAAAATATTTTTATAAGTAAAATTAACAGTATTTACTATTTCCCACTTTTTTTTATTATTAACATAAGAAAACTTAGTACTACCAGAAACTGTATAATTATTTACTGAACTAATTAAATATATTTTATTTACTGAAGAACTAACTTTTTTACTTTTAAATTTTAAAGGTATTAATGGATTAAAGAATACACATTTTTTATAATCCTTAATAGCATCTTCTTTAGTTTTTATAAAAGGTTTTAGATAAAAAGTATTATAATTATTATCACTATCTATCTTAGTAACTAAACTATTACACAACAAACATTTTTCTAAAATAGTATCACTAATAAATTGATTACCACAATTATTACATTTAAATTTATTATTCATTTTATTAATATCTTTATCCATAGATTCACCCTATAAAAATTATAACAAACAAAAAAAGATATTGCTAGTATCTAACAATATCATTACATGTAAAAATTTTACTAAACAACTCTTTAATTATACTTCCACAATAACTACATTTTTTTAATCCTAAAGAAGTAATTGGACTTCCACAATTAGGACAATTAATACCTAAAACCTTCTTTTCTAAATCAACCTTTGAAATATCTATAACATAAATAAATTCAGTTTTAACCCTATCCTGTATTTTTTTACTCTCACCATTTTTTAATAAAATATATTCAAAACTAGAACTAAAATAAATAGTTGCAATACCATTACTATTTTCATATTTAGAAACAACAGTATTATGAATTTTAAAATTTTTAAACAAAACACTATCCTGATAATCATTAATATTATTATCTATAAATAATTTAATCTTTCCAAAAAAACTATTAGAATCTTTCTCTTCTATAGCTTTAAAACAATCACAAATAACCTTTTCAGATTGTCTTTTCAAAAGATTAATATTAATCTGAGGAAAATCTCTTTTAATTTGTTCTAAGTAAAGTCTATCCATACTAGCAAGAGACTTAGGTACTTCTTGATCTTCTAGTTTTGCATAAGAAATTATTTCATTTATATTATTAAAACCAAATTGTTCTAAACTTTTTTTAATTTTACTTTTTATAAAGAAATAAACAATTATGATAAATAAAATAAATATAATTACCCCTATTAAAAAGAGCATAAAAACACATCCTAACTAAATTAATTTATTTTGTGACTTTTCTAAAAACTCTATATCAATATCATTCTTTTGACATAATCCTTCAAATTGTAATCTCAAATCTTCTTTAGTAGTTATGTCATAAAGATTGAGAATAACATTTTCTCCTAATTCATAATGTTCTAAATACAAATTTTTAAAATAAAAATCTCTTTTCTTTTCTCTTTCCTCTATTTCATGTAAACTACTTCCACGTGCTATTAATGAAGATCTCCATTTTTCTATCTCATCATCACTATATCCTCGATAAATAAAAAAAGGAACAACTTGACCATTATAATCATTTAACATTTGTAAATAATTTTCATAATTAGGACAAACAACAATTGGACTTTTCCCACTATTTAAAACTCTATCTAAATCAATCCTGCAAGTTCCATACCAATTTCCTTTTTCCACACCTTCATAAAAATAATCCAATTTTTTTATTTCATCTATAGGGGTATTAAAAATAGAAGAAATAGAATTTTTTTCACTAGTACGTGCAGCTCGTGAAATATATCTTTTTACAACTTCAACAGAATCATATTCATTAACAATATCTAAAAAATGATCTTTTCCTGAACCACTATCTCCTATTAATAAAATAATTTTATTCATAATATCTTCCTAACTAAACTTAGTAATAATACTGTAATTACTTAATTTTTGTTTTTTTATCTTCTTATACCACTAGATTGATCTGAATAATTTGCTTCCTCAGAAAATGTATCTTCAGTTATCACTTCCTCAGTTTTAACAAATCTTTCTCCTTTTTTACGAAGTTCATATCTTCTTTCACTTTCGATGCCTTCAGCTAATATTGGGATTGATTCTTTTAAAACTTTTTCTCCCTTTGTATTTATTGCTTGTTGTAACAATTCAACCCCACCTAGAACTTCTATTGTTTCAGTGGAATAAATTTGTAACCAATCTGGTAATGGATAATTATTTCGTTTATAAGTAAATAGATTACTCATTTGATCCACTATAGAAACATTGGATTTTTGTAATGTACCATCTTCCCTAACTAAAGAAATATCTTGTAAAACATTTTTAGCATTTTCCTTTGTCCATTTCATAACCTCAAGAGAATCTTTTGCTCCCATGTCTTCAATCATTTTTCCTAATTTTGATGAATATAAAACTTGATAACTTTGTAGAATAGGGTTTATTTTTTCTCTTAATTCAGGACTATAAAATTGTGTACTAAGTGCTAAACCGATAGCTTTAATCCATTCATCTGTATTAAATGTAGACCAATGACCACGAGTTGATGACATTACATGACCATATATAACTCCTTCTTTTTCACTTTGTAATCTTGCACTTAATAATGCTAATTCTTCTGGTAATAAAGCAGACTCTGTTATATCAAAGAAACTATTATATTCATTTAATCTCCAATCTTTAGAAATACAACCATTTTCTTCAAGTTTATTATATATAGACATTAATCCATTTCTATAAGTGATATCAATTGCAATTCCATCTTTATCATATGAACATTGTGATCTAGGTCTATGATGAATATCAAATGTCGGATAATTTTCTCTTGTGCAAATCATTGACATAGTTGCTCCATAATAACTAATCTTTCTTTTAGTAGGATAAGGATCCTTTTCTTCGCCAAACATATCATATCCACCAAATGAATATAAACTATGCATATTTTTTTCTTTAGGAACACTTTCTCTTAATTTTATGTTTGCTGTATCTTTAAATAGCATATATTCATGTTGAATTTCAGATAAATAATCTTCAGTTATTTCTGTTATCGTATGATAGCCAACATTAAAACCTTTTACGCCAGTCAAATAATGATATAAAAGTTTAACAGGCATACTTTCGTAAGTTTCAAATTGACTAGAGAAAAATCTACTTTCTGATTTTTTCCCAGCTTCATCTCTTGCTTTCCACCATTCATAAGCATTACCCAATGGTTCCTTTTTTACAAATGATGGTAATTCTTCTAATGTTCCACCTAAAATACTAGACTTTTTTCTATATTCTAATTCAGAAATATCATGCATTGAAATATATCCATTTGAACTTACAACCCTATATAATTGTGGTTGATTGAATTCATCATAATAAACATTAGTAACTTGAAAATCTTTTTGATTTCTTCCCCAACCAATCAACCTTTCAATATCAAAATCAGCATTTATATATTCATTAGGATTTTGCATATTATCTTTAAAATTCTCTGCACTAATATTTATATTACTACATTCACTTAATTTACTAACATCTAAATCTTCCCATTCTGAAGATCGTTTTACACCTTTAATTTCATCAGTTTCTACAATGCACATTCTATAAGGTTCATTATCTTCAAAACCTCTTTTAGATAAACCAACTAAAACTTTCATATATTACCTCTCTTTCAAAATATAAATTTCTTACTAAAGTTGTTTATATCTTTTATTCAAATAAATTATATCACACTTTTCTTTATTTTCAGTTGCTTTTTGTACTATTTTACGTAACTAATCTCATTTAGAAATATCTTTTAACATCATACATATCAAAATCTTTATTATCATAAGTAAAAATCCACGCCTGAAAGACGTGGTTTTTCTCTGAGGCCTATAAGGCCAA
>CAJUTW010000017.1:0-13568 GCA_910589335.1 uncultured Bacilli bacterium
ATTACATCCTAAACTATGTCCCATTAGAATAATTTTTTTATAACCAAGTTCTTTAATTTTATTAACCCAAACATCAATATCAATTAAAGAATCTTCGAATATTTCAAATGTTGCTCCTTCAATTATTATACTACCATCTTTTTTGTGAAGACAGTTAATATAATTATGTCCCCGATTATGTCCGTAAAAAAAACTTATACCTTTAGTATTTAAATACTTTCCAAGTTTATATGCAAATTTGTTGTTTAATATACTTTGAGCTTGACCATGAATAAATAAAATGCAAATATCTTTTTTTAAAGAATTAAAATAAGTTCCTTGAAGTTCGATATTATCTTTTGTACACTCATATAATAAATCAATCATTTACACACTCCTTTTTCTTTTATAAAATTTTAGAATTATTTATAAAGTATTCATATTTTTATTTTCAATTTGAATAAAAATTATGGAAATCATTTTTAATTATCATATTTATTATATCATATAAAACTATTTTATTATTTTCTTATTAATAAAATATATCTAAAAAACGACTAAAGTCGTTCTTAATCTTTATTACCAAATCTATTAAATGGAAATATAATAAAACTAGTTTTTCCTAAAATATCTTTTTTATTAAAAGAGCCAAAATATCTACTATCCATAGAATTTTCTCTATTATCTCCTAAAACATAATATTCATTCTTTGGAACCTTATAATAAAAATCTTCTGTTTTTCCATAACCATATGAATCTTTAATCTTTTTTCCATTTATAAAAATTTTTCCACCTTCACAAGATATTTCTTCTCCAGGAAGAGCTATTATTCTTTTTATTATATATTCACTACCTTCATCTATAACGACAATATCATATCTTTTTATTTCTTTATTATGATAAGTTATTCTATCAAGTAACATTACATCTTTATCATGAAGTGTTTTCATCATACTTTCTCCATTAACAATAATTGGAGAGATTACAAATTGCTTAATTAAAATTATTAAAATTATTATTAATATGTATGGAAAATATTCTTTAAAAAATATTTTTAATTTGTTTTTACTTGTTTCATTCATATATTCACCTAAATAAAAAATAAGGCCTTGGCCTTATTTTATTTTTGTC
The DNA here is from genome assembly GCA_910589335.1 of uncultured Bacilli bacterium. Taxonomy (GTDB): domain Bacteria; phylum Bacillota_I; class Bacilli_A; order RF39; family UBA660; genus UBA3789. The sequence goes on from CAJUTW010000017.1 coordinate 1,111, forward strand.
CTCTTTCTTTAATACGGTATCCGCCAACCATACCTCTAAGGAATGTAAGTTTAGCACGTCTAACTTTACCTTTACGGATAACTGTAATACCAGCAATCTTTGGTGAATGTATAGGGAAAGTTCTTTCAACTCCAATACCACTAGACATTTTACGAACTGTAAATGTCTCATTAACAGACCCTCCACGACGAGCAACAACAACACCTTCAAAAGCTTGAATACGTTCTCTTTTTCCTTCAATAATCTTAACATCTACTCTAACAGTATATCCAACACGAAATTCTGGAATGTTAGGATTTATTTGCTTAGCGTTTATTTTGTCAATAATATTACTCATTTTAAGTTCTCCTCTCTATATATGTGTTTTTTAATGATCTTAATAGAAATATCAGCGGATCATTCACTTGACGTCTTAAATCATATCACAACATTATTAAAAAGTAAAGAAAATAAAGAAAAAATCTTATTATTTTATAAGATTTTCTTTACTTCAATTATAATTACTAAAAACTGAATATATAAATACAATTAATAAAATTGTTAAAAGTAGAATCATTAAAAATAAATTTTTTGTATTTACACTGTTCATTTAACTTTTAGTTTGTAAAATCTGACTCTTTCATAACATATTTATATATTCTTTCATCGTCTTCTACAATAAATTCGCTTTTGATATCATTTATTTTACAATAAATAATAGGTTTATTTAGAGTGTTTCTAGCATCCATTAATTCATCAAAATTTTCTACTTTAGTAATTGATTTTTCTCTTGTTGTTACAAAACCATTTCTAGCTATTACAATTAGACGATCATATTCTCTTAAGATATAGGCAAGTTTTGTTTGATATTCATTTCGTTTCGTAGTAACTTTTAAAACTAATTTTGTAAGTCTAAATAATATTAAAAGTGCTACTAAAATTAATAAAGATCCAATAAGAGCAAAAATAATGTTATATTGATTCCAGGTATTATTATTTATTTCTACTACTTTATCTTTATTTGAAATAGTATTTTTTGTTATTCCGAAAGTAGAATTTCCTAAAGAGAATAAAGTTGATGCTACTTTCCTTGTTTCTTTTTCTTCATCTAAATACATACTAATTTCTAGAGTTGCAGAAGAATTTACAGCATAATTATTTTTATATCCTAAAACAAAATCATTATATTCTTTGAAATTTATTTCAATATTTTTATTTAAATCAATTTTTCTTCTTAAGTCCTTAATTTTTGTTTTCTTTATTAATAAATCTTCATTTTCATAAAGTATTTTTCTATTATTATCATATATTTTCATAGTAGCAACAACATGATAAGATAAATCATAGTCTATATCAGTTGAAAAATCGACTTTATATTTAAATTTAGTTTTAATTTTATTTGTTATTGAAGTTAAATATTCCATTCCTTCATTTAAACAAGTATTTGGATAATAATCCACACTGTCAACACAAACATTATAATTAATATCACTATTTTCACTATAAATAATTTTCATATTTCTTCCAAAATTTAGTGCCTGTAATATTAAAATACATGCCCATACAAATAATAGTAGAATGAATAAAACAGAAACTACTACTCTTGTTTCAAAACTAATATGAACTTTTTTTCCAAATAACTTATTTATAATATCAATGCGTTTTTTTGATTTGTTTTTTTGATTTTCCTTATTTATTCTTTTATATTTAGATAGTAAACTATTATTTTCTGTTTTTTCAGGTTCTATGATTTTATTATTCTCTAATAATTCTTCGTTATCATGATCAAGAATTTCAACTTCAGATTTATTTGAATTTTCAATGATAATATTATCTTTTTCTGATTCTTGAATATAATTTTTTTTATTTTCATTAAACATGTAGCTTTTCACCACCAATAACTTATCCTTTAAATTAGTAGTAAATAAAAATACAATATGCTTATTATTCTACTATATTATAAATTATAACATATTATTTTTACAAAAAAAAGAAAAAAAGTCATTACTTGACTTAATTTTTATCTACTTCTTGTACTATTTTTATTATTTAAAATTTCTAAATACTTATTTTGAAGTTCTAGTATTCTTTTTTTTGCTTCTTTTTGTAGAGTGATTAACTGTTTTGACATTTTTTCTAGTTCTAACTGATTTAGATATTCACGATATTTTACTTTTATTTCTAACCTAAACTTTTCAATTTGATTTAAAACTTCTTGTAAAGATTCGCCTGAATCATCATTATCATCAACTAATAAATCTGTTAGATAATTTATTAATTTAGTAAATTTTTTATTTACTTTTTTATTTACTAAAGGATTTGCTAATTTTTTATCATAAACTTTTATAGCCTTTATTTGACAGTTATTTATTTTAAAAATTTTATTTTTAGAAGCCATCATAAAACCTTTTAGATTTATAATTTCGGATTTATCAATTAATTTATTTTTATTTTTATATTTTAATACAACACTATACATAAAAACACCTACTTTTTATCTATTAAATCAGGTCGTCTTTCTTTAGTTCTTTTAAGACTCTCTGTATATCTATATTCCGCTATTTTTTTATGATCACCTGAAAGTAGTATTTCTGGTACTTCCATTCCTTCAAATACTCTAGGTTTTGTATAGCTTGGATAATCAAGTAAATAATTATCTTTAAAAGAATCATCGATGTGACTTCTTTCGTTTATTACTCCTGGAATTAATCTAACAATAGAATCAACTAAAACCATTGCAGGTATTTCTCCTCCTGTTAATACATAGTCTCCTATACTTATTTCTAAGTCACAAATACTTCTGATTCTATCATCAAAACCTTCATAATGACCACAGATTATAATTAAATGTTTTTCTTCACTTAAATCATACGCCATTTTTTGTTTGTAAGGAATACCATCTGGAGTAAGTAAAATAATTTTTGATTCTTCTGTTTTAATTGTTTTTATACAATCGAAGATTGGTTGGCACATTAATACCATTCCTGCTCCGCCACCATAAGGAGTATCATCAACTTTATTATGAGGATCGGTTGTGTAATCTCTAAAATTAATTAAATTAATTTCAACTTTTTTATTTTCTTGAGCTCGTTTAATTATTGATTCTTCAAAAGAACCATTAAACATATTTGGAAATAAAGTTAAAATATCTATCTTCATCTTTTTTCGCCCCTATTATTCCATTCCATCGATTAATTCTATATATAACTCTTTTTTTTCTTTTGAAAAACCTTTAACCATGGGAGAGTTGTATGGAATTAATATTTCTTTATCTAATTTTACACGTAAAATCTTATTGGTACTACTTGCTAAAAAAATTTCCTCTATTATGCCACTTTTACCCTTATTTGTCAACACTTTGTATGTTATAAGTTCTTCATCAAGGATTTCGTTTTCATCTAATAATAAATCTGATTGATTAAAATAAACTTTCTTTTTTAGTAAAAATAGTACTTCATTTATATTATTAAAATTGTCTAGAGTAACCATATCATAATTTTTATGAACTCGATAACTTTTAATTGTATATTCTTTATCATCAATAATTAATTTATTATCTATTTTAAATACTTTATTTTTAAAAGGAAAATCACTTAAAATTCTTATTTCTCCTTTTATTCCATGAGTATTAACAATTTTACCTATATATATTTTATTCATATTTATCCTTTCAAATTATGTATCATAGTATCATAATGACTATTTACAATATTTTTAGAATCAATTCCTAAATTTATAGCAATTTTTTCTAAATCATTCTCATAATTATTTTTTATATCGTCATCTGGTACTATTATTTCTATTTCAACAAAACTACCTAATTGTTCTACTTCATCTAAACAAATATTAGCATTCATATATTTAGTATATCTTCTTTTTTTATTGACTTTAACCCATTCTTTATAGCCTAATACTTTTAAAAAATCACAAGCTTTATTGTAGTCTTCTACTACGAATTCAATTTCTTGTGATTCACTTTTTTTAGAACTTTGTTTTTTTACATTCATTTCACACTTATCATTAATTTTTCTAACTCTTAACCAAATAGTTCCTTCAACACTTTCAGTTTTATTTAAATCTTCTATAAAAATAGTATCACTTTGATATTGAATTTTACTAATTTTACATTTATTGTATTCTAATATTTTTATAATTTCATCAAAATTATTTACTTGATATTTTAATTCTATTTCTCTCAAATAACTCACCTACTTAACTTAATTCATATAAAATTATACTACAAGCAACACCTACATTTAAACTTTCAACATTTTTATTCATTCTGATATAAATATTTTTATCACACATTTTTTGAATGTTTAATCTTACTCCATTGCCTTCATTTCCCATTACTAAACAAAAGCTATTTTTTTCTTCATTTGTTAAAGATTGTAAATCGACTCCATCATTTACGTTTGTTCCATAAATTGAAATATTTTTCTTTTTTATGTTTTCTACTGCAGTTGCTGATGGCATTCTAATAATATTTATGTAATTATAAATACCTTGTGTCGCTCTTAAAACTTTAGGATTATATAAATCTGTTGTGTTTTCTGATAAAATAATCGTATCGATGTTAAATGCCACTGCACTACGAATAATTGTTCCTAAATTACCAGGATCTTGAATTTCATCGAGTAGTAAAATTTTATTTCCTATAATTTCTTTGTTATTGTTTTTTTTACATAGAGCTACTATTTTTGGTATAGAATCTAAGGTACTTATTTTTTTCATAACTTCATAACTTACAAAATTAATTTTTAAATCAGATAAAAACGATTCATTTTCAAGTAAAAATATTTCTAAAACAGTTCCTGCTTTTATAGCTTCATTTACTAAATGTTCTCCCTCTATTAGATAAGTATTAGTTAAATCACGATATTTTTTCTTTTGTAATTTTACCAAATTTTTTATTTTTTCATTTTCTAAACTAGTTATAACCATTTAAAACTCCTTCATTTCCTCACGATATTTTTTAAAGTCAGGCATATTCTCCTCTACTACCTTCCAAAATCTAGATGAATGATCACCATGTATTAAATGAGTCATTTCATGAATAATAACATAATCAAGATAACTAATATCTCGCTTCATTAATTCTAAGTTAAGAGTAATTATATGGGTTCTTATATTACAAACACCCCATCTACTAGTCATTTTTCTAATCCTTAATTTTGGATAAGGTATCTTTCTGGTATAACGTTCATAATTATAATCAAGTCTTTCCTGAAACAATTCTTTTGCTTTTTCTTTATACCATTTATCAATATCAAAGTCATGATTTACAAAAACTTTATCTTTACTAAACGTTATTCCCTTATTATCAGTTCTAACTAAAATATATTGTTTTCCTAAATAAAAGAAACCCGTATTGTTTTTTACTTTTACTTCTTGGAAATCAATCATTTTACAAATTCTGTCATAATTTTCATCAATTAGTTTAACAATTGATTTTGTACTTGTAAAAATAGTTGTTGTAACATGAATTTTTAAATCCTTTTTTACTCTGATATATGTATTTTTATTAGTTCTTTTTTTTTCAATTTCTATTTCATAATCTTTATTATTATACGTTAGTTGCATGTAACCACCTCTTTTATTTTACAATATCTAATAAAAAAAATAAAGAATTAAAGTAAATAGTAATTATTAAAAAGATCTTTTATTACAAAAAAAATTATATTTGTCTATAAATAATTTATTATTTAATACAGGTTTAAAAATCATAGTTATATATTTCTTGAATAATCTATTTACTTTTTTGCTTTCACTAAAAAACAAGATATAATTATCTTGCAATTACTTTTTTATTGTTCCACCATGACACTTTAAGACATAAATTTTTTCTTCGTCTTTAAATATAGTTTCAACACCTTCAAAATAGTCTAAATCCCCATTAATTTTAAAAGTATATTTATATCCATTATTTATATATTCTTTTGGTCCTCTTACAGGTAAGATATTATCTTTACCCACTAGCATTAAGGCAGGTCTTAGTGCATTATCCATTGCATCTTCACTTAAAGTTTCATTTAATGTAACTCCATAATAATTCATTCCCCATATAGGTTCATTAAGAGAATTATAAACAATTTCTTCTCCCATAAATCTTGTTCCACCAAAATATGTATCGTGATATTTCATTTTATTATTTTTATATTCGTAATCAAATGATGCCTCTCTTGATGATTGAGCTTTTTTTACATTCTCATTTGCATAAGTTTGTTTCTTTGCTTCAATTAAAAAATTATATAAATCTTCACTCATTATTTTCACCTCATTATTATTATACTATAATAGATAGGAATTTTAAGACTTCTTTTTGAAATGATAATAAAGATTTTTTAAGTTATTTTTGAATAAAATTCAAATAAATAAATCATAATATTTTTAGAAAGGATGATTTTATGGATATAGATATTAGACGTCACATAATAAATAACTTTCAAGGGGACGATTTTGAAACTTTAAAAAGAGCAATTGATGAATCAGTTAAAGCTAAAGATGAACTAACTTTACCAGGCCTTGGGGTATTTTTGGAATTAATTTGGGAAAATGCAACTCAAGAAATGAAGAATGAACTTATTGAAATAATTAGAAAAAGAGTAAAAAAAGGCTTAGATGAAAACATCTAAGTCTTATTTATCTCTAAGTTCTGCATTATGATTTAATAAAACTTTTTCAATAATATTATTAAATATTACCATTACTTCTTCTTCTGTTAATGTTCTATTTAAATCCATAAAATTTAGTGAAAATGCTAATGATTTTTTATCAACTGCTACATTTTCTCCAGTATAAACATCAAATACAGTTACAGAATCGAGTAATCTTCCACCTGCTTTTTTTATTGTATTTATAATTTCTCCTGCTGTGATGTTTTTGTCCATTATAAATGCCATATCTTTTGTAATAGAAGGATATTTTGGTGCTTCTTTATATTTTAATGGTTTTATTTTTAAGATAAGTGCATTAAGTGATAATTCAAATACATATATTTCATCTTTATTAATATTTGGATGAGGTCTACCTATAAAGCCAATCTTCTTTCTATCAAGTAAGATATTTGCACTTACTCCTGGATGAAGATCAACTTCATCACTAATTTCAAAACTATATCTATTTTTTAATCCCATAAAATCAAGAATATTTTCAATAATACCTTTAACTAAATAAAAATCATATTTAAGAGGATCCTTCCAACCATTACTACGATAATTACCTGAAATTAGTCCTGATACTAAACTAGTTTCATTGTAATTTTTATCATATGTTTTAGCTATTTCATAAATAGCTATATCTGTTATTTTACGTTTTTTATTATAATTATAAACATTTAAAAGAGATGGAATTAGGCTAGTTCTAACAATACTTTTATCACTACTCATTGGATTAGGTAGACTAGCATTTTCTTTATTTTTAAAAATTGATGCCATTTCTTTTGAAACTAAAGTATAAGTTTTAACTTCATTTAACCCAAGAGATCTTAATCTTTTAGAAAGCATTTTACGATATTTAACATCTCCAACGTACTCTCCTCTTCTAATAGAAACTTTTGGTATAGTACTAATTAAGTTATGATATCCATAAAGTCTTCCAATTTCTTCTGCGATATCATTAACATTAGGATCAATATCCAATCGACGTGATGGTATTGTTACAATGAATTCTTGATCTTTTATTTCATAAGGAAATTCTAATCTTTCAAGCTCTATTTTCATATCATCTTCACTAATAGTAATCCCTAACATTTTATTTACATCATTTGGAGTAAATTTAACTATTTTAGGAGTTTTATCAATAATATCATGTCTTACTACTTTAGAAAGTATTTTTGCATTAGCGTATTTTTCAAGTAAATGACAAGCTCTTTGTAATGCTTTTTCAGTATACTCATAACTAAGTCCTTTACCATATCTAATTGATGCTTCACTACGTAAATCTAAATTACTAGCAGTATATCTAATGCTTACTGGATCGAAAATTGCTGCTTCTATTAAAATATTTTTAGTATTCTCTGTAACTTCAGTAAATTCTCCCCCCATTACTCCAGCGATACAAACTGGATTAGTTCCATCAGTAATTACAATATCAGAAGAAGTTAAAATTCTGTTTTTACCATCTAATGTTTTTACTTCTTCATTTTCTTTAGCATCTCTAACTAAAATCTCATTTCCTAAACAATCTTTATCAAAAAAATGAAGAGGTTGTCCAAATTCTAACATTACATAATTTGAAATATCAACAACATTATTTATTGGACGCATACCAGCTGCTAGTAAACGTTTTTTAATAAAATCAGGACTTTCTTTAATTTCTATGTTAGTTGCCATCTTTGCTAAATAAAATGGACATTTTTCTGTTGCGACAGTTAATTTAAAATGATTTTCTATACTGTCATCTACTTCTTTAAATGAAAGGTCTGGTAATTTAACACGACGATTTAGAATAGCTCCTATTTCATAAGCAAATCCAATATGATAGTAACAATCATTATTACGATGCTTATGTATATCTAATTCATATAATGTATCAAGACAATTCAAGTATGATATTGCATCCATTCCAACTTCTGCAGTAGAAGGTAGTTCTTCTATTCCTTTAGCATAAGTTTCATCTGTCTTTTCTTCAAGTCCTATTTCATATAAAGCACAAAGCATTCCATTAGATTCAACTCCACGTAGCTTACTTTTTTTTATTTCAAAGTCACCTGGTAAAATAGCTCCGGGCAAAGCAGTTATTACTTTAAGCCCTACTCTTACGTTAGGTGCTCCACAAACTATTTGTTGTAATTCACTTTTTCCGATATTAACTTGACATATATGCATATGATCACTATCTGGATGTGGAATGCATTCAACAACTTCACCAATAACTAATTTTTTTATTTGATTAGTTATAACTTTTTCTACATTAATTCCTGCTTTAGTAATCTTTACTGCTAATTCTTCTAAATCTTGATCACTAATATCAATATAATCTTTAACCCATTCTAAACTAATCATTTTATTCAGCTTCCTTTCTATCAAATATTATTGATTCTCTTAAATCTGTATTATAGAATACACGTAAATCGTTTATATCGTATTTAAGCATTGCAAGGCGTTCTGCTCCAAAACCAAATGCAAATCCACTCCAAACTTCTGGATCATATCCTGCCATTTTAAGAACATTAGGGTGAACAATTCCTGCTCCTGCTACTGTAATCCATCCAGTCTTTTTACAAATGTTGCAACCTTTACCTTTACAATTAAAGCAACTTATATCAACCTCTACAGATGGTTCTGTAAACTGATAATAGCTTGGTCTAAAACGTGATTCAACATCATTACCAAATAGTTTTTTCATAATTATATCAATTGTACCTTTTAAGTCGCTTAAACTTATATTTTTATCAACTAATAATCCCTCAATTTGCATAAATTGATGAGAATGAGTAGCATCATCATCATCTCTTCTGTATGTTTTTCCAGGACAAATCATTCTGATTGGTACTTCTCCTTTTCCCGCTAACATTGTACGAACTTGTACAGGAGAAGTTTGACTACGAAGTAAAATTTCTTCTCCTTCTAAATAGAAAGTATCTTGTGCATCTCTTGCAGGATGTCCTTTTGGAATATTTAACATTTCAAAATTATATTTATCATATTCAATCTCTGGTCCATCAACAACATCATATCCCATTGACATAAATACTTCTTCGACTTCTTCAATTAATTTTTCTAAGATATTTGGTGCTCCTGTAACTACTTTTGTAGATGGTAAGCTAATATCTATTGCTTCACTATTTAACTTTTCATTTAATAAAATTGTTTCAAATTCTTGTTTTTTAGAATCGAAAAATTCATTAAATATATTTCTTAATTCATTTACTTTTTGTCCAAATTCTTTCTTTTCTTCATTTGGAATATTTTTTATTTCACTATTAAGTTCTGTAATGATACCTTTTTTTCCAAGATATTTTACTTTTAAATCATTTAAATTTTTAATATCAGTAACTGAATTTTTATCTGAGGCTAATAAATTTTTTATTTCTTCTATTTTATTATTTTCCATTTTTAAATACTCCTATCACTTTTTCTTTTATTTTTATTTTTTCTTTCTTATTTTGTTGTTCATCTATAGCATTAATTATCATATCCCAAGTCACGTCACTTATATCTGTATAAGTAATTTCTAATCTTTTACATAAATCTATTTTATTTAGTCTATCAATTTCATCTAAAACAATATTCTGAATTTCTATACTTGGAAAAATACTTTCCAATGTATATATTGGTTTCTTTTTTAATTGAGTTAAAGGGTTGGGACTAATTTCTTCTGTAACTTCTAAATTATCTTTAATTTTATCTGTACTTAAATGATTTTTCTTAAAAATTGCATCAACTATAGTACTATGGATTTTTTTACTCTTCCCAAATACTGCTAATGTAGGTTTGTTATTTTCTTTCATTTAATCATCTCCTTAATTTCTCTCATTGTTCCAATACTTTTAACTTTATTAGTGTTCCATCAATGTCAAAAATAATTCTTTATTTTTCCATAACCTTACCTTCAAAAAAAAGATAACTATTTATAAGGACGATTTAAATCGCGGTACCACCTTATTTTATAGTTATCTTACTATACACTTAAATCTTTTAACGCAAGAAATACGCTTACTATTAATAAGAACTCCTAAGACGAATTCATAAACTATTACTGATTATTCTCACCAACCATAATCTCTCTTCAAATAAATCATTTACTACTACTTCTTAATCAACATCATTAATAAATATACTTTATATTATAACATAGACTTTTTTTTGTGTAAATTCTATACTAAAAATATCAGATATTTTTAAAAAGAAAACTTAATTATACAGTAAGTAATTCTTGTTCTTTTTCTTTTAATAAATTATCTATTTTTTTATTGTACTCATTAACTAAATCTTGTATTTCTTTTTCCATTTCTTTTTCTTGATCTTCTGGTAACTCACATTTTTTAAGATCTTCTAAACCATCATGTCGAATATTTCTAATTGATACTTTTGCCTCTTCTGAAATTGCTTTTACTTGTTTTGCAAGTTCACGTCTTCTTTCTTCTGTAAGTTCTGGAATTACTATACGTATTGTTTCACCATCATTACCTGGATTATATCCTAAATTTGATGAAAGAATTGCTTTTTCAATTGCACTTAATGCTCCTTTATCAAAAGGTTTAATTAATAATTGTCTTGCTTCTGGTACTGAAATAGTTGCTAACTGCTTTAGTGGAGTCATGCTTCCATAATAATCAACATTTATTCCATCTAAACTAGAAGGATTAGCACGACCTGCTCTAACTGTTGCTAACTTCTTACCTAAATTTTCAATTGTTTTATCCATCTTTTCAGTAACATCTATTATAATCATTTCACTATCCATTATATCTCTCCTTACTAATAAATATTATATTATAATAACTTAATAAAATAAAGAAAAAGTACTAAAAAGTACTAAAAAGTACTAACAAAAATAGCAAATCCTAAGAAAATTATAAATAATACCATAAAAATTATAAATAGTATTAATAAAATTTTATTTAAAACAGAAGAGTTGATGTTATCTAATGTTGATTTTTCTTCAGGTTCTTTTTCTTTTATTTTTATATCACTAAGAATAATATCTTGGTTTTTAATAATAGTTTTTTCGTATTCGATATCTTCTACAATATCATTTACTCGATCATATAAAGAACGCATCTCTTTTTCTAAATTTAACATTTTTTGTGTCGATTCACTTACTTTAGATGAATTGTTTTTTACTTTTGTTTTTTTTGCAGTACTAGTTTTACTACCACTTTTATTAGGTGTTGCTTTTTTTATATTTTTATTTGTAGAGCTAGTATTTTTTTGATTTACTGAATTTTGTTTAATTTTAGCTTTATTTATTTCTTTTTTATTAATTATTGGAATTGTTTCTTTATCTTCTATTTCTTTTTTAGATTCTAAATTACTAATTTGCTTGTTTAATTTACTGATAGCTTTACTAGCGCTCCTTTTCGCCATACTACTCATCCCCTTTATTTGCGCTTATTATAACAAATTATTGAAAAAAAACAAGTAGTAAACTACTAATTTTTTCTTTAAAATACTATTTTTTTATTCATTAAATATTTTAACTTTAACTTTTTTTATTATATGAACCTTTTTAATATGATTAATTACTTATTAAAATTTAGTTAAATATTTTGTTAGAATTTTTAGAATATGAAATAATACTTTTATTTATTAAAATATATTATAAATATTTAGAAATATGCATTAATTATAAAGACTAAATTTATAAAAAAAGAAAAACTTTTAATAAAGTTTTAATTTTCTTTATTAAAAGTATATAATTTTTTCTAATTATGCTCCTTTAATTTGGCTCATAACTTCTTCTGCAAAGTTTTCTTGTTTCTTTTCAATACCTTCTCCAACAGCGAATCTTATCATAGATAAAATTTCTCCACC
>CAJUTW010000017.1:13578-28772 GCA_910589335.1 uncultured Bacilli bacterium
CCACCATTGTCACTAACATATTTAGAAACTGTGATTTTATTTTCTTTAATGAAAGCTTGTTCTTCTAAAACAACTTCTTTATAATATTTTTCTAATTTACCATTAACCATTCTTTCAATTACTTCTTCTGGTTTTCCTGCAGATTGTTGTTTTACTTCTTCTTGAATAAAATGTTTTTCTTTTTCTACAAGTTCACTTGGAACTTCTTCTCTTTTTAAAGCAATAGGATTCATAGCTGCTGCTTGCATAGCAACATCTTTACTAACTTCTTCATTTGCTCCTTTTATTGTTACGATAACACCGATTTTTCCACCCATATGTTTATATGTACCGAATACTTCATCATCATTTTTTGTAATTTTTTCAAAACGTCTAAAACTAATTTTTTCACCAATTTTTGCTGTTAAAGCTACTAATTTATCTGAAATAGTTTCATTTTCATCTTGAATTGCTAAAACATCTTCTACAGTTTCTACATCGTTGTTTAAAATCTTTTCAACTAAATAATCTACAAAATTAGTAAATTCTTCATTTTTAGCAACAAAGTCAGTTTCTGAATTAACTTCAACTATTACAGCTGTATTACCTACTTCTTTTATTTGACATAAACCTTCAGCTGCAATTCTTTTTTCTTTTTTTGCTGCTGTTGCAATTCCTTTTTCTCTTAACCAATCAACAGCTTTTTGCATATCTCCTTCACATGCTTCTAGTGCTTTTTTACAATCCATCATTCCAGCACCAGTTTTTTCTCTTAAATCTTTTACATCACTTGCTTTATACATTATTTTTCCTCCTTAATAATTATACAATTATTATATCTTATTTTTTTAAAATTCTAAAGAAAAATCTACTAAAAAGGAATGAGAAAGCCATTCCTTAAAAGCAAATATTAATTTATTTTGTTAAAGCTTCAATTAATTCAGCTTTTTTCATTGTAGAGTATCCTTTTACTCCAGCATCTTTTGCTCTTGTTTTTAAATCAGCTAAAGTTAGAGCATCAAGTTCTTCTGTAGTTGTTTCTTTTACTTCTTCTTTTTTAATTTCTTCATTTTTTTCTTCTTTAATTTCTCTTTCTTTTGCTGCTTCCTTTTTTTGAGCTTTTTGCATAGCTTTTGTTTTATCGTCTTCGCTTACATAATCAATTATTTCTCCACCATTAACTTCTGCAATAGCATTAGTTAAAGCACCAATTAATAATTTAACAGAACGTACTGCATCATCATTTCCTGGAATAACATAATCAACCATATCTGGATCACAATTAGTATCTACAATACCAAATACTGGGATTCCTAAAATACGAGCTTCTTTTATTGCGATTTCTTCTTTACGTGGATCTACAATAATCATTGCTTGAGGCATTCTTTTCATTTCACGAATTCCTCTTAAATTTTTATTTAATTTTTCATATTCTTTTCTAATTTGGATAACTTCTTTTTTAGGTAATGCTTCAAATGTTCCATCAGTTTCCATTCTTTCTATTTCTTCCATTCTTCTAATTCTTGAACGAATAGTTTTGAAGTTTGTTAAAGTTCCACCTAACCATCTTTCATTTACGAAATACATATTAGTTCTTGTAGCACTTTCTTCTGCTGCTTCTTGAGCTTGTTTTTTAGTACCTACAAAAAGCACTTTTCCTTCTTTAGAAATAATTTCTTTTAAAGCTTCGTATGCTTCTTCTAATTTTTTTACAGTTTTTTGTAAATCGATAATATAAATATCATCTCTTGTAGTGAAGATATATTCCTTCATTTTTGGATTCCATCTTCTTTTTTGATGTCCGAATTGAACACCAGCTTCTAATAAATAATTCATTGATACAACTGTCATTTTTTTAATCTCCTTTGTTTTTCTTCTATTAGTTTCAAAGACTTATCACCATTTTGGCACTCGATAAGAAAATTCACTAATATGTTTATTTTGTTAAAGCTTCTATAATTTCTGCTTTTTTCATACCAGCAACATTGATATTTTTTTCTGTTGCTATTTCTTTTAATTCAGCAACTGTCATTTTACTATAATCAACGTCAGCTGATTTTTCTTTTGCTTCTACTTTTACTTCTTTTTTTTCTTTTGTAGTTTTTGTTTCTTTTGCACCATTAATAGTTACTTCACGACCAATAACTTCAGTAGCTTTAGTAAGTTTACCTTCTTTTCCTTCTTTTGCAGTTTTAACAATTTCACTGAACATTTTTGGATCATTAATTGCTATTTCAGATAACATTTTACGGTTTATTTCAACACCAGCTTTTGTTAAACCTTCAATAAATCTTGAATAAGAAATATCATTTTGTCTACATGCTGCGTTGATTCTAGTAATCCATAATTTTCTAAAATCTCTTTTCTTTTGTTTTCTATCTCTAAATGCATATTGTCCAGAATGCATTAATTGTTCTTTAGCAGTTTTATATAATCTATGTTTACTACCAAAATAACCTTTAGCTGCTTTTAATACTTTTTTATGACGAGCTTTTGTAACAGCTCCATTTTTTACTCTTGCCATGTATTTTCCTCCTCTACTTCTTTAATTAGATTATATTTTTTAATCTATTTTGATCTGCCTTACTAAGGTTAGATCCCTTTCTACAACTTCTATTAAAGCTTGCTGATTTACTACCAGTATTGTGTCTACTTCCTGGTTTTCCAATTTTGTAATCATTTTTACGTTTGTTTACTACTTTTGCAGTACCTTTATGTGTTTTAATTTTTGGCATAATTAATTCCTCCTACTTTATTTATTGTCCTTTTTTTGGTATTAATAACATAGTCATAGTTCTACCATCTAACTTAGGTTTTTGTTCTATATCTGCGTAATCTTTTACTCTTTCGGCAAAACGTTCAAGAACTTCACGTCCAAGTTCTGTATGAGCCATTTGACGACCTTTAAAACGAACTGTAAGTTTAATTCTGTCTCCTTTTTCTAGATATTTTGTTGCATTTCTAAGTTTAGTTTCAAAATCTCCAATATCAATAACAGGTGATAAACGATATTCTTTTAGCTCTGACATATTAGCTTTTTGTTTTTTTAAAGCTTCCTTTGCCTTTTTTTGTTTTTCGTAACGATATTTATTATAATCCATTACTTTACAAACTGGTGGATTAGCATTTGGACTTATTAAAACTAAATCAAGTGCTGCATAACTAGCTAAAGTTAATGCATCTTGGATTTGTTTTACACCAACTTGCTCTCCATTTGGACCAATTACTAAAACTTCACGAGCTTTAATTTGATCATTAATCAACATGTTATCATTATTTTTTGCGATACCTAACACCTCCATAATATAAGAAAAGCAGATATAAAAAATTTATATCCGCTAAAAAATTAAATAATATTTTATATTTATATTTTTTATGGCTTTTAACCTACCGTTATTCACAGTCAGGTGGATATAAATCTCTTTCCTTTTTTCTCGACTAGTAATAGTTTATGCAAAAAGTGTTGTTTTGTCAACACTTTTTAATAATTTTATTAAATAAACTAATATTATCTTCTTTTACCCATTGTTTTTTTGTCATCTTCAAAGAATATACCTTCAATATGACGTCCTAATTTACTTGGATTATTTCTTTGAGCAGAATTAGAATAATATCTTGAATCTGTAATAGTGTCAGTTAAACTCATTTGCATTTTGCACTCTCCTAATTTACGCTCTACAAATTGTTTTAAAAGTGCTTTTCTAAGATTAATTTTATATAATCCATCTTTTTCTGTAATACAGTCATTCCAAAGATTTTCATCTGTTGCCCACTTAGGATAGCTATCATATGTCCAATTAGAACCAGCATGAGCACCTACTAAAATACTAATATCTTCTTCTTTTGTTCCATAACCTTGTGTTAATGCATCAGCAACCATCATAGGCATTTTCTTATCTACTAAATCTGCACTACAATGAGCAAGAGCTGCAATATTTTGTTTTTTATCATGCATTATTACCACTGGGCAATCAGCAACTGGATGACAAGCTACAACACCTGGAACTTTATCTGTGATTACTAATATGTCTTCATTTACATCAGTCCAACCACCTGGATTAGCTTCGACATAATCTTTTTTTAATTCAAAGTATGTTCCCTTTTTATCAACTTGATCTGCCATAAATTTACTTGATGGATTAAAACCATTATCATGAGCAAAATTTTCCCAATGAGTATTAAAAATTCTATTTTTATCTTCTTTTGTAAATTCATATCCTTCTAAAGTTTTTAAACTATGTTGTTTTAAAAGCATTGCTTTATCAGCTTCTGTTATATTTGAAAGTCTAATTGTACCTGTATTCATAGTACCATAAATATTTCTTGAATCTACATAATGTAATTTTACCATTTAAAAATCCCCCTTTTGTTTAAATGTGAACATATTATATCAAATAATTTTTATTTTGTCAACTTTTTTGTAAACGGGATAGTAGAAAATGGTTTGGGGAAAGCAAACAAAAAGAGAAATCTTATTAGTATAATTTAAATATAAAAGAGATTTCTTGCATAAATATCTATGATTAGATAACTAAATTGAAAATTTTTTTAACAAGTTTCTATTCATTTCTAAATATTTTTAATTAAAATTTTTCCAAACTTTTAGATAATCTTTTTCTACTTGATAAATTCCTAATAATTTATCAGATTTATTTTTTAATATTATTTTATCTGTTACTTTCCATAAATTATTTATTTTTTGACCATTAGTTATTTTAAATTCTAAATCTTTATCGACACAAACAGTTTTAAAATTTAAAACTTCTTCTATTTTATAGATTTTATATTTGTTATTTTTTATTTCTTCTAGACTATAGGTATCTTTAAGATTAACATTACCTTGTTTAGTTCTTAATAAAGAAGTCATAGTAGCATATGTATTTAATTTATATCCGATATCATTTATTAAACTTCTAATATATGTTCCTTTTGAAACAAGTGTTTTAATTTTAAATGTATCTTTAGTATAGGATAGTAATTCTATACTTTTTATAGTAACCTCTTTTTTAGGTAATTCAATTTGTTGATTATTTCTTGCATATTCATAAAGTTTTTTACCATTTACTTTAATTGCTGAATAAACTGGAACTTCTTGCTTATAAGTTTTTTGAAAAGATTTTATTATTTCTTCAAAATTAGTGTTATCTTTAATTTCTTTTGTAGCAAGTATTTTTCCTGTTATATCATAGGTATCTGTTTTTATACCTAATTTAGCTTCAGCAATATATTCTTTATCTTCAGCAGTTAAAAGCTCAACAATTTTAGTTGCTTTTCCAATAGTAACAATTAATACTCCTTCAGCTAATGGATCAAGTGTACCAGTATGCCCTACTTTTTTTATACCAAACAGATGACTAATTTCATTAACAACATCAAATGAAGTAATTCCTTTTTCTTTTTTTACAGCAATTACTCCATTAAATTGTTCTAAATATTCTTCAAGTGTTAAGTTATTTTCGTAAATAATTTTGGAAACTATTTTTCCGACATATCTTATATGATATGGATTATATATATGTCCTGTTATCTTTTCTTTTCCTTTAGGATATCTTAAAATAAAGCCGAATTTAGATAAAAAACTATGTACTTCGTTAAGTGAATCTGAATTTTTTAATTTTTCTTTATCAAATATTAAATTTATATCAAGGGCTAATCCTGTATGATGGTCACTATTTTCAGGTAAAGATATAATATTTTCTTTTGATTCTTCATTATTTTTTTTTAGAAAAGTTTCATAAATTTCTTGTTGTTGTTTTAAAGAACGATAAGCTGACTCTATTCCAATAATAATATTTTTTGACTTAAAAAATTCTTTTAGTTCTAAAAATGCTTTATAAGTATTTTCTTCTATTAAAATTTCTTTTTTATAAATATCCGTAGTAGAAACTAAATTTATTTTTTTTAGATAGTTTTCTTTTAATTTATTTTTTTTATTTACTAAAATAGTATTATACATTTTTATCATTCTTTCTTTTTTATATAAACCAGAAATCTTTAAAAGTATATTTATTAACTCTATATGTAAACTGATTTATATTATATTTTTTTATTAATTGCCCTTCACTATCATATTCTCCAAAATATTTTGGTTCTCTTGATGATATGATAATATTATTATTAAGGATTTGACTACTTGACATATATGCAGAAAATGGTACTTCTATTTTACTTTTTAATGAAAAACTTTTGTTTTCATCATTAATCTCATATAAATAGTAAAATGATTTTAATTCATTACTAAATTGATTCCAATTAATCCAATTTATTGTTTCAGAATATGGAAAATTATTATTATATAAAGATATATATTTTTGATCTTTATTAAAATATGCTGTATGTTGTCCTAGATGAATATTAAAATCATTTTCTTTTTCATAGACATATTTTTTCAAAGAAGTTTTTTCATATAATTCTTTAGGTCCTAAAATATAATTTAATGTTGGTTTTTTATAAATATTTTTTATAGAAATTACTGAACTTAGTTCTCTTGAACTAATTATTATTTCATCATTATTAATATCAATTGAATTTATATGAATCCAATCTATTTTATTTTTTGAATATACAGTTTTAACTTTATTAGCTTTTAGATAGATTTCTTCTAACATATTTTTTAAATCAATTATATTAGATATTTTTTTCTTTTCAAGATCATAAATTAAAATCATATCTTCCATTGTTGCAGAAGTATTTTCACTTGCTAAAATAATCATTTTGTTATTTTTTTCATCTATAGTAAAATCGTGATGTTTATTAAAATCTGAAAATTGATATTTTTCTACTACTGCGCCCAGTCTGTTAACTTTTACTATTTTATTATAATCGACGTTATAATACATATGATTATTCAAAATTTTTATATTATCAACTGTATTATTTTCATCTAATAAAACATTATGTTTTAATGGAAATTTTCCTCTTATTGTTCCTTCATTATCAACTAAATAAAGATCATCAATCATTTCATCATCTTTTAAAGTACCAAATAAAACAAATAAGCCATCTGTTAGTTCTTTTTTATTATCTTTGTTTTCGATACCTTTTACAATTGGAGTATGCATCTTTGGGACTTTAATAGTAAAATCATATGTTTTTGTTTTTTTAGACTTATCAGTTAGGGTAATTTTTATTTTATTTGTTTTTCCTGCTACTAAACCAATAAGTTGAATTGAATGTTTTTTATAATTATTTTCATATGCTGTTTTTTTTAATTTATTTGTATCTTTTGCACTTATTTCATATGTCACTTTTGTATCTTTTAGTGTATAAAAATACATATTAACTGAAAGTTTATTTGTTCCATAAGCATTATAAATAATTAATGGATTATTAATAGTATTTTTTAGACTAAATAATTTTTTTATTTCTTTTGAAATTTTCTTATGTTTTTCTTTTTGATAAATTTCACCTTCTTTTATATTAGAACTATAAATATTTTCTCCTAATTTTTTATTTAAATATATAATTTTTGATTTTTTTGGTATTAATAGTAATATAGTTATAATACTAATTATTATTATTAAAATTATAATAATTTTTTTTAATTTATCCATAAATCCTCTTATTCTTTTTTTATTTTATTTTTTCGAATCGATATTTTTGAGTAACATCTGGGTATTTGTTTTTATCTACTAAAGCAAAAAAATCTTTTTTTTCTCTAATCCAACAAGGTTTATCTTCATATTGACCTTGATAAACTACCATGTCTTGTAAATTTTCACATTCTTTAGCAATTGTTACTACTTTATAAATATTTCCTTTAAAATGTTTGAAGATTGATGCTTTATTTTCATCTTCAAACATTGTTGTGAATTCTAATTCACTATTGTCTTCTCTAATTATTTTCATTTTATCTCCTTAAAATAGGGATAATTGATTAGAATCTGGCATTCCTTCTAATATTCCCATTTCTTTCATTTTTTCAATTAAAGTTTGTGATATTTTAGCTCTTTTTTGAACATCTTCTATACTTATAAACTTTCCTTTTTCACGTTCTGCTACTATATTTTTGGCAACTGTATCTCCTAGTCCATCTATAGCATTGAATGGAGGATAAATTTCTGTTTCATTTTTCGCTATCCAAACTGTTGCATCACTTTCATATAAATCAACATTTAAAAATTTAATTTTTCTTGCTGTTGCTTCTAAAGCAACTTTTAAACTTTCAACTTGTCCATTCTCTTTATTAGTTGCTTCATAACCTTTTGCTTGGATATCTTCAATTCTTGCTTTAATTGATTGATAGCCTTTTATCATACTTTCAACATCTACATCAGTTGCTTTTGATGAGTACCATGAAGCATAGAAATATACAGGCATATGAACTTTATACCAAGCTATTCTAAAGGCACTTATAACATAAGCCGCGGCATGAGCTTTAGGGAACATGTATTTTATTTTGGCACAAGAACCTATAAACCAATCTGGGATATTTGATTTTTTCATAAGTTCTTCATATTCTACCCATTGATCATGATCTTTTGGTTTTGATGCTCTTCCTTTTCGAACAAACTCCATAATTTTAAATGCTTTTATAGGTTCTAAACCTTGATACATTAAATAAACCATTATATCATCACGACAGCCGATTGTATCTTTAAATGGAACTATATTATTAGCAATTAATTCTTGGGCATTACCAAGCCATACATCTGTTCCGTGTGATAGACCAGAAATTTTTACAAGTTCTGCAAATGTTGTTGGTTTTGTATCTTCTACTAATTTGATTGTAAAAGGTGTTCCAAATTCTGGTATACCAAGTGTTCCTGTATTACACATAATTTGTTCTTTTGTAACACCCAAAGCCTCAGTTGATGTAAATATACTCATTGTTGCTTTATCATCTAGAGGTACTTTCATTATGTCTGTTTTAGATTGATTTTGGATTAAACGTAATTGGGTTGGATCAGAATGACCAAGAATATCTAATTTTAAAAGACATTGATCAATTGAGTGATAATCAAAGTGAGTTGTTCGCCACTCTGCTGTTGCATCTTCAGCTGGAAATTGATATGGAGTAAAGTCAGCAACATCTTTATAGTCTGGAATAACAACTATTCCTCCTGGATGCTGTCCTGTTGTTCTTTTAACACCAGTACAGCCCATTGCAAGACGTTCTACTTCAGCTGTTCGCATATCGCCTTTTTCTTTTTCTTCACAATAACCTTTTACAAAACCGAAAGCTGTTTTATCTGCAACTGTACCGATTGTTCCTGCTCGATAAACATTATCTTCTCCAAATAAAACTTTTGTATAAGCATGAGCACTTGCTTGATTAAGGTCTGAAAAATTAAGATCAATATCAGGAACTTTATCAGCATTAAATCCTAAAAAAGTAGCAAACGGCATATCTTGTCCATCTTTAATAAGTGGAATATTACAATTAGGGCAATCTTTGTCTGGTAAGTCAAAACCTGATGAGTAAGTTGCTCCTAAGGGTTCGTTATTTTCATTATCAAAGATACTTAATTTACATTTACTACAACGATAATGTGCCGCTAAAGGGTTAACCTCAGTAATACCCATCATTGTCGCAACAAAACTAGATCCAACTGAACCACGTGAACCAACAAGATATCCTTCATCATTGGAGTGTTTAACAAGTCTTTGAGAAATTAAGTAAATCGGATCAAATCCTCCACCTATTACACCACCTAAAGTTTTTTTAACTTTTTTTTGTAAAGCTTTTTCATCTAGACCTTCTTCATCTTTACTCTTTACATATTCAGTGACTATATTTTTGATATTTTCTGAACCTTTTAAAATTTCATCATGTAATTCTTTATGTATAACTTTTTGATATTCTTCATCTGAAAGTTGTTGTTCTTGAAATTTTTCTTTTATTATTTTAAATACTATATCTCCATATAATTCTGTAGAAATACGTTCTTCAATTGAATATGGAAGTGGTGCTCCATACCAATCTGCAGCTTTAGTATAAACTAAGTCTGTAACTACTACAGGACAATCTAAATATTCTTTTCCATCATCACTTTTTACACGAGGAGAGAATGGTATACCACCAGTATCAGGAATTACTTCAACTATTTCACACATATTAGCTATTTTATTAGTATTTTCAACTACTATCTTGTATGCTAAGTCTGGTGAAAGGAAATTAAAGTTTTCAAGCATTTCATCTGTAGTTCTAAAATGGTTTGATGGTATTTCTTTAATATTATTTCTAGCTAATGGATGACGTCCTCCTCCAGGAACTTTTTGATTAACTATAATTTCTCTAAAGATTTTATCATCTTTTTTTAAATGATGAACATCTCCTGTTGCTACTATAATTTTTCCTGCTTCTTCAGTAACTCGAATTATTTTTTCAATATTGGCAGCAACTTCAACTTTTGTTCCAAAATCTCCACTTTGAACTAAATGGTCATAGCAGTCTATTGGTTGGACTTCAACATAATCATAAAATCTGATAATATTAGAAAGTTCATCATCACTTTTTGATTTAGCTTGTCTAAAAACTTCACTTTCGTAACAACCACTACCTACTAGTAGTCCTTCACGATATTTATTTATTACACTTCTTAAAATTCTAGGAGTTTTGTATAAGTAAGTTGTGTTAGCTAGAGATACTATAGTGAAAAGATTCTTTAATCCTACTTTATTTTTTACTAACAAATTTATGTGATGTGCACGACCATATTTATGAATTTCATCTTTACTAACTAAGTTAGATAAGTCACACATTTTTTCTATATTACGATTTGATAATTTCTTTAGCATTTTATAAAAAACTAATGCTGTTCCTTCAGCGTCATAATCTCCTCTATGATGAGCTGACTCATCCCATGGTACTTCATATCTTTTTACTAGGGCAGATAGTGAATGTCTTGCATAATTATTATCTAATGTTCTTGATAATTCTAATGTATCGATTACAGGATTTGTAAATTTGCCTAAATTATATTTTTTATAAGCCATTTCCAAGAATGATACATCAAACTTTGCATTATGAGCAACCATTGGACAATCCCCAAACCACTCAATGAAACGTTTAACTGCATTTTCTTCATTATCTTTTCCTTCTAACATTGTATCTGTGATATTTGTTACTTCAACAATTTTTTGAGGAAGTGGTCGACCTGGATAAATTAGTTCATCATATTTTTCAATAATCATACCATCTTTTATTTTAACAGCACCTATTTCAATAATAGAGTCTACTCCACCGGCATTAAATCCTGCTGTTTCAAAATCGAAAACAACATAAGTTTGATCTAACATAATCTCATCATTAGGTCGTATAACGATATCTACTTCATCATCTATCATTACTAATTCTGAACCATAAATAGCTTTAAATGGAAGTTCTCCCTCTTTTAAGTTTTTATTATGACCTGTTACCATATTAAAAACATGTGGAAAGCCTTGAACACCATTATGATCAGTAATTGCTACTGCACTCATTCCAAACTTCATTGCTTGTTTTATAATGTCACACTCATCAGCAACTCCATCCATCTGACTCATTTTTGTATGACAATGAAGTTCTACTCTTTTTTCTTCTGCTGTATCTGAGATACTTACTTCATTTTTTTCAATTTTTATAATATCTCTAGCATTTAATACTAATTCTTTAGCAAACTGATCATTTTTAGTATAACCTCTTATTTTGTACCAACTTCCTACTGATAGTTCTTTACAAAGTCTTTTATATTCTTCATCTTCTCTAACAAATACTTTACAATAGATACTATCTGAAAAATCGGTAACTTTTAAAGTAATTATTTTAAAATCTGTTTTAGTTGATTCAAAATAGTCTGTACCAAAAACTTTTGCTTCTATTACAACATTATTATCTTCTCCTATTAATGTTTTTATTTTAATTGGCTCTTCTTTTATTCCTCTTCCAATAACATTATTAGGATCTTTGGCTTCTTTACGATATTGTTTTTTTTCTTTTACAGGTACTTCTTTTTTAACTTCTTTTGGTTCTTTTTTTACTATATTTACATTATTTAATTCATTTTGAATTTCTTCTAAAATATTTTCTTCTCTACGAGCTATCACTTCTATATTAAAATTATAATCTAATTTTTTATAAAAACCCATTATTTTAGGTAAACATTTTTCTATTTTTTCTTTTTCTATATCATTAGTTGTAACTAATATTAAAAAATCACTTTCTATACGCATACAGTCTTCATAAATTTCTAAGACATGTAAATCTTCTTTTAATGTTTGTAATAAAAATTTATAATAACTTAAATAAACTTCATTATCAGGATTTTTTATTGAAAAGATAAATTGAATATTAGAGGCAGTTTCATCAAGTTGCATTTTTTTGCTTTCTAATTCTTCTAGAATATTTACTGGTAATAAATCATTTTTTTCTATAAAAACATTCCAACTATTGGTGCTAGAATTTATTTTTATTTTTGTTAATTTAGCATCTTGAAAATATTGATAACTATCTTCATCAATATTTATTTTTTTTAATAAAACATTCATTTTTTCATCCATGATACTTCCCCCTGTCTAAATGTTTATATTATTTCTTCTTTAGGAATTCTAATAATATATTTTTGATTACGTATACAAAAATCTATAAATTCTTCTAAATTCATTTTTTTTAATTCTTTTTCATACGCATATTTTTCTGTTTCAAATACAAATTTATCACGCATCATATATGTATTAAACTCTTCTTTTTTTATTCCTAAATACATAAGCCAATAAGGGTATAGATGTCTTTTTAAAGCTAGAAGAGATGGCGTTCCAGCAAGATAGCAACTCCTTTTTGTTATTCTAGTTGCATATTCATTTAAAACGGCTAATTCAATAATAGCATTTTTAAAATCAAGGTCTTTTTCTTTATATTTTTTTATATTAGCATTTATTATTTTCATGTTAATTTCTAATAAAATATTTAAGGGATCTTTTTTATCTATATCTTTTCCAACTACTAGACTAGAACTTATTGGTTGGTCTACAACATTTAGTTCTTTACTAACAACAAATATTGTATAATCAGATATTTTTTTTCTTATTATATTTTTTAATAAATAATTAGTTTCTTTATTATTTTTATCCCATAATTCCATTAATTCTTTACGATATTTTTCTGCTTGTTTTTTAATTTTTTCATAATCTTTTTTTTCTAAGACGATATTATAAATAGTATCATCACTTGGAATAAAATTTTTATAATCTTTCATAATTGCTATTTTGTCTTTAAAAGTAAGATTATATTCATTACGATACGTATCCCACAATTTTTGTTTTATTTTATAAATATTTTCTGAAATTGAGGCCTGAAAAAGCAAATTCCAAATTAAAGCATAGTCATTGACTATAAATTTTGTATTCATCTTATTACCACCACTCTTACATATATAATACCAAAAAAATAAAAAGTTGAATAGCAACTTTTTATAATTTTTAGAATCTTTGGTAAATAAAATAAACTGCTACAGCTATTAAAGATAGAATTAGAATAGTTAGAATAATTTTAATTACTGGATTTAGACCTTTTTCTTTAAACTCATCACTTAAATCGAAGTCTTTATCGGATAAATCCATACTTCTTGTATAAAAGTCAGTATCAGCATCTTTTATACTTTTAGCAGTGTGTTCTATTTCTTTTTCTTTAAGACGTTCTACTTCGTTAATTTGTTCTTGATCTAAAATTTCTTTAGATAGAGAAAGTTTTTCATCTATTTCTTCTTCTGTTTCTTCTTTTGTTTTTTCGGCAATTTCTTTAGGATTAGCTACTTTATCTAAAATATTAGTAGCCATTAAATCACTTAATAAATCAACACTTGTTGCTTTATCTATTTCTCCAGCTAAAGTTTTAGAAGTTATTGTATCTATTAATTCTCTTATTTCATTTTCATGTGGTTTTTCTACTCTATTTTTTTTCTCTTGACGGTATTTTTCTAATTCTTCTTGATTTAGACCAGCTAAGATATTATAACTTGTATTTTTTAATTTTCTTTTTTCTTCTAAAGCATCTTTTTCTTGTCTATTTTTTCGTGCTTCTTCTAAAACACTATTTATATCATATATTTTATTTTCATGACTTTGATATAGGTAATTTACATCATCTAATTCTTTTCTTATACGAGGAGTTGATTCAATATTTTGATATTTTTTCATTTTTTGGTAGTTTTCTCTGGAATAAGAAGATGTGTTTTTGGTATTTATTTCATATGCATTGGCGTTTGTAACATCAGTTATATTTGTATATTTAGTATTTGAAATATTTTGATATAATTCTTGGTTTTTGTCTGATCTTTTTATATGTAAATTATTATCATTTTTATAACGGTCCATACGTCTCATACTATTCACCTTCTATTATAATTCTAGCACATGAGAATTAAAAACTAAAGTAAATAAAGATTTAGTTTACGTAAAGAATTAGTTATTACTAATGTATGTTTCTAAATATTCAAGACATTTTTGATATTTAGCTAATCTTTTTTTATCTTTTTCTATAATATTATCTAATCTTGTTAAATCCATATTATGTTTTAAATCTGCTATTTTAACATCTCTTGCAAGGGGATTTTTAGCTATTTTTTTGATATATGAAAAATAATCTTCTCCCTTTTCATGATTCAAAACTTTTAAAGCTTCTATTATTTCTACATCAAAGCCTTCTTTTCTTAACTCATCGATTGTAGTATCAGTATCTTCTAATACATCATGTAATAAAGAGACAATAACATTCTTCTCTTCACTGAATTTTTCAGCAATATGCCATGGATGAAAAACATAAGGAATATTTGATTTATCTACTTGATTTTTATGTTTTTCAAACATTATTTTTATAGCTTTTTTAGTTTTTTTTGTATATAACATAAAATACCTCACTTAATACAAGTATATATTATCATATTTTGTATTTTTTTGGATAATTTTTATTTATTTAAAATCTTTACCTTAATTAATTTTTTAGATATAATATTTTTTGAAAGGAAGGAATTAATAATGAAAGTAAATGTTAATCAAAGTGCATGTATTGGGTGCGGTGCATGTCAAGCTGTAGCTGAGGAATTATTTGTAATAAATGATGAAGGGTTATCAGAAATTACTAATGAGATAGTACCTGATGAATTAAAAGATAAGGCAATTGAAGCTATAAACAGTTGTCCAACTGATGCTATTTTTGAAGTTAGTGAAGAAAATAATTAATTTCAATAACAAACCACGTCTAAAGGCGTGGTCTTCTCTAAGCCTATAAGGCTTTTTTA
>CAJUTW010000018.1 GCA_910589335.1 uncultured Bacilli bacterium
GTTATCAAGTTTATTATAACATCAGGTCTTTCTTTTTTTGTGTCTTCCCCCAAATAATTTTACACTATCAAAAGATAATAATTGTTTTTAATTTTCTAGATAAATGTTATAATAATCAATAAAAAAGGTTGGTGTTATTATGAAAAAAGTTTTAGTTGGTTTAAGTGGTGGAGTAGATTCTGCTGTATCAGCAATATTATTAAAAGAAGCAGGTTATGAAGTAATTGCGATTACATTTAAATTTATTAAAGATTTTGACTCAACTGATGCTATTAATATAGCTAAAAAATTAAACATAGAACATCATATTATTGATTATCAAAAAGAATTTAAAGAAGAAATAATTGATAAATTTTTAGAAGAGTATAAAAATGGTTTTACACCAAATCCATGTGTTTTATGTAATAAAAAAGTAAAATTAAAATTTTTATATGATCAACTTAAAGTCTATAATTGTGATTTTATAGCAACAGGTCATTATGCTAAATTAGAAAATAATAAATTATATAAAGGTAGAGACGAACTTAAAGATCAAACTTATTTTTTATGTGAAACACCTAAGGAAATATTAAATAAATTGTTATTACCATTAGAAAAAATAACTAAGGAAGAAACAAGAAAAATAGCAACTAAATATGAATTAGATGTTGCTAATAAAAAAGATTCTACAGATGTATGTTTTATCAGTAAAAAATTTAAAGAATATATAAAAACAGCAGTTAAATGTACCAAAGGAGATATAATTGATGTTGATAGAAAAAATGTTATTGGAACACATCAAGGTTTAGTAAATTATACAATTGGTCAAAGAAGAGGACTAAATATAGGTGGATGCACTGATCGTACTTTTGTAGTTGGAAAAGATTTAGCCAAGAACATTTTATATGTATCTATTGGTAATGAAGAAAATTTACTATCAGACTCTTGCATATTAGAAGATGTAAATTGGTTAAGTGATAAAAAAATTTACGAATGTTTTGCACAATTTCGTTATCATTCAAAATTTATTCCTGTAAAACTTGAGTTTTTAGAAAATAATAAAATAAAAGTAGTATATAAAAATGGTGTTAAAGCAGTAACTCCAGGTCAAATTTGTGCTCTTTATCTAGATGATGAATGTTTAGGTGGAGGAACAATTAAAAATATAAGAAAAAATAATCAAGAATTGTGGTATCAGTAATGGAAAAATATCAAGAAATAGAAAGAACAATAATCAAAAAATTTCGTAAAACAATATGGGCTCGTTTTGTAAAAGCTGTTAAAGAATATGAACTAATTAAAGAAAATGATCATATTATGGTTTGTATAAGTGGAGGAAAAGATTCCTTTCTTCTAGCAAAATGTATAGAAGAGCTACAAAAACATAGTAAAATTCCTTTTCAAGCTCATTATGTATGTATGAATCCAGGTTATACAAAAAAGAATGAAGAACAAATAATAAATAATGCAAAAAAACTAAACATTGATTTAAAAATTTTTAAATCTAATATTTTTGATGTAGTCGATGAAACTACTTCAGGAAGTCCTTGTTATTTATGTGCTAGAATGCGTAGAGGCTGTCTTTATAAAGAAGCAAAACGCCTAGGTTGCAATAAAATAGCTTTAGGACATCATTTTAATGATGTAATAGAAACAATTCTTTTATCAATGTTTTATGGAGCAGAATTTAAAACAATGATGCCTAAACTTCATAGTGAAAACTTTAAAGGATTAGAACTTATTAGACCACTTTATTTAGTGAAAGAAGAAGATATTATAGCTTGGAAAGAATTTAATGAAATAACATTTTTAAATTGTGCTTGTCATTTTACAGAAAAAGTTAGTAACAAAGAAGAAGAGAGTAAACGTAAGGAAATAAAAGAATTAATAAAAAACTTAAAAAAAATAAATAATAATATCGATTCTAATATTTTTACAAGTGCCTCAAATGTCAATATAGAAGCAATAATAGGCTACAAAAAAAATAAAGAATTTTATTCTTTTTTAGAAGAATATGATACAAAAGGAAAATAAATATGCATATAAAAATAAAACAACTAGAAATAAAAAATAATAAAGTTCTTTATTATAATAATCTAAAAATAAAAAGAATTTCAAAAGAAGTAGAAAATTTTATAAATGATAATCCTATCTTTAATACTAAGAAAGTAGCTAAAAAATTACTTTTACAAGATTTAGATTATGATTTAAATAATTTAATAAAAGATGAAACCCTAAAAGATCAAAAAAGTTATAGAAACCTAATAAATGCATATAAGTATATATTTTCTGGAATTGAAATTAATCAAAGTAGTCTAAATAAACTATATCAAATATTAAGTAAAAGTCTTTTAGATGAATATGAAATTAATAATATGAGTGAATATTATCGTAATAAAGATGTCTATATATTAAATAATAAAAGTCATTTTTTAAATGATTTTAATAAAGGTATTGAATCTTTCAAAATTACCGAATATATGAATAATCTTTTAACCTTTATAAATGAAGATACATCTAAAAGTGCAATCGATGAATTTATTAAATCACAAATTTTTCATTTTTACTTTGTATATATTCATCCATACTTTGACGTTAATGGAAGAACAAGTAGAACTGCAGCTATGTGGTATCTCTTAAATAAAGAGGCCTATCCTTATCTATTTTTTAGTAGAGCAATAACATTCTCTAAAGACCAATATAAAAAAAGTATTCTTACATCTATTAAAAAAGGTAACATTACAGTTTTTCTAGAATATATTCTAAAGTCATTATTAGAAGAGTTAAAAAAAGAAAAAGTAATAAAAGAAATAGAAAAGACTACCTCACTTTCTCTAATTGATAAACAAGTTATTTTATGTTTTTTATCACTGAAGAAAAATAAATCTATTGAAGAATTAGCACTATTATTAAATGGCTATGATTTACATAAATTTTTAGATAAAACAATAAAAGAAAAAATATATCCTTTAATTTTAAGAAATATTTTACAAATTACTTTTAATAATCAATTAATATTAAATAAAGATATTTTTAATAAAAATACTTTCTATCAAAAAATAAAAAATTAATTAAAAACAAAAATTATATTCCTCAGCAACTATTAAATAAAATATAGTTAAAAAATTTTGGACAAACTATAAGTTAAAATAAATTATTATTTTAACTAGAAATATCATTAATAATTGAGTATAATTAAATAAAGGTGAAGTAAATGAAAAAAATTATAAATATTTTATTAATTGTTATATTAATATTAGGAACAACTGCGTGTAAAAAGAGTGAAAAAGAATTAACCGATGCAGAAAAATTTAAAAAAGAATATGAATCTTTAAATAATCAAGTTAGAGAAAAAGATAATAAAAAAATAAGAGAAGTAACTATTCCAAGTGATAATCCTATAGTTTATAAAAGTGCTGAAGAAATTGTAAAAATGATAGATAATAAAGAGTCATTTTTAGTTTATTTTGGTTTTTCTGATTGTCCTTGGTGTAGAAGTGTTATTGAAGAATTGCTTAAAGTATCTAAAGATAATTCAGTTGCTAAAATTTATTACGTTGATGTAAAAGATATTAGAGATACTAAAGAAATCGATACTGAAGGTAATATAAAAACTACACAAAAAGGATCAAAAGGTTATAATGAATTATTAAAAAGGATGTCTAATGTCTTAGCCGACTATAAAATAAATGATAAAAATGGTAATGAAATAGATACGAATGAAAAAAGAATTTTTGCTCCCAATGTTGTTGCAATTTCAAAAGGAAAAGCAATTGAACTTGCAACTGGAGAGAGTACTAAATTAAAAAATCCTTATGATGAATTAACAGATGAAATGAGAAAAGAAACATATAATAAATTTAAATGTTTAATAGAATGTTTAGATAAAGAAAGTACAACTTGTCAAAAGAATAGTTGCTAATTGATAGGAAGGTAATATAATGGAAAATGAAATATTCACTAAATCATTACTTACATTTGTATTTACAAATGATGGTAAAATGCTAGTTAGAAAAAATAAAGAAGAAAAATTGGATACTATTCCACAATTTTTTTATGGTTATCGTAAAAAAATGGATGCAACAGACTTTAAAGATTCTATATGGGTAATTAATCATGCAGATGAATATAAAGAAAGAATTTCAACATTTTTTACATATCATTTAAGAAATAGAAAAAAGGCTATTTTAGATGGCTTCTTTATTGCAAATGCTAATCATTTGTTAGATGTTGGAGAACTTCATGGTAAGATTGTAAATTATCAAATTGAAGAAATGAAAAAATTATCTCAACCTTCATTTATAAGAGTAAATGATGAATATTATGATGGTGGGATAAATCAATTTAATCAGCAAATAATTAATCAAATAGAAACAAGATACATTGTATTACCAAGTGATGAAAATCTAGAAGAATTTAAAGATTTAGAAATAATCGAAGTTGATGAATTAAGAAGAAATTTTGGATTAATATCTAGTAGAATAGCTTTAGGAATAACAGGTTCAGATGGAGAAATTATGGATAATTTTATTAATAAATTAAAATCTTTAGAAAACAGTTCTTCAATAAGAAGATAATAAGTAAAGAAATTCTTAGTAATTTTTTTTTTTTTATAAAATACTCATTGTAAAGTATTACATTAAATATTATTAAAAATTAATTAAAGTGATATAATAAAGAAAGAAGGATTGTGATAATTATGAAAAAGACTTTACTTTTATGTATATTAGATGGTTGTGGATTAAGAGATGAAAAAGAAGGAAACGCATTTAAAAATGCTATAAAACCAACATATGACTATCTTTTAAAAAATTACCCTCATACAAGTTTAGATGCATCAAGCCAAGCTGTAGGACTTCCAAAAGGACAAATGGGTAATTCTGAAGTAGGGCATATGAATATTGGTGCAGGAAGAGTCGTATATCAACCCCAAGAATTAATTAATCAAAGTATTGCAGATAAATCTTTTTATGAAAATAAAGAATTATTAGATGTTATTAATCATGTAAAAGAGAATAATTCTAAATTACATTTAATGGGATTAATTAGTGATGGAGGTGTTCATTCTCACATTTCTCACTTAATGGCTCTTCTAAATTTATGTAAACAAAAAAATGTAGAAAAAGTATATCTTCATTTATTTACAGATGGAAGAGATACTGATTCTAAAAGTGCATACAAATATATTTATCAAGTAGAAAACAAATTAAAGGAATTATCATTTGGAAGAGTAGCAACAATAGGTGGTAGATATTATGGAATGGATCGCGATAATAATTATGATCGCTTAAAAAAAGCTTATGATGCTAGTGTAAAAAATATAGGAAAACATGGAACTACAATAAAAGAAGATATTGAAAAAAGTTACGAGCAAGGAATTACAGATGAATTTTTAATACCAACAATTTATGATGAAAATGGAAAGATAGAAAAAAATGATGGATTAATTGCCTTTAATTATCGTAAAGATCGTCTACGAGAAATTTTAACATGTCTTACTAATGAAGAAAATGGATTAGACGAAAAATTAATTCCTAATTTAAAAGTAGTAACAATGATGCCAGTTGTAGAATCTGTAAAAGCACCTTATGCTTTTAATGACGCAAAATTAAAAAATATCTTAGGAGAATATTTAGAAAAAAATGGCTTAAGTCAGTTACGAATTGCCGAAACTGAAAAATTTGCTCACGTTACTTTTTTCTTTGATGGTGGAAAAGAAGTTGATTATGAGCATGAAAAGAAAATTTTAATTCCATCTAAAAAAGTAGCAACTTATGATTTATTACCTAAAATGAGTGCTGAAGAGATAACTAATAACTTATTAAAAGAATTAGATAAAGATTATCTAGATGTAGTTATTCTAAACTATGCTAATGGTGATATGCTAGGACATACTGGAAATTATAATAAAGCAATTGAAGCTATTGAATTTTTAGATAAATGTTTAGAAAAAATCTATAACAAAATTAAATCTATCAATGGAACTATGATTATAACTTCGGATCATGGTAATTGTGATATAATGTTAAATGATGATAAATCAATATGTAAAACACATACAACTAATAAAGTTCCATTTATAATAACAAATAAAAATGTAAAATTACAAGAAACAGGAAAACTTGCTGATATTGCTCCTACAATATTAACACTACTTAATCTTCCAATACCAGAAGATATGCAAGGAAAATCTTTAATAAAATAAAAAAATGTAAAAAAATAAAAATAAAAGAGTTGTAAATTTACAATTCTTTTTTAGCTTTTTGTTTTTTCTAAAACTTTAAAATTACCATCATATGTATGAATATTAGAGGAATCATGCGAAGAAATATATTTATCTATTTCTTGGAAATAATTATCATAAGCAACTAAATCATATATATTAATACCTATTTTTTCACAATTTTTAAATAATAAAGTTAAGGGATCATTACTATAAATATTTTGTTTACTAATTGTTATAACTAAAAACAAAGAATTATCCTCCATATACTTTTTTAAAACTGCTAAATCTAATTCTAAAATATAAGAAAAATCAATAAAAATAATATTTCCTTCCATCTTAATCGAACTAATAAATTGTAATAATTTATCATAAGGATTTTTCTCACTAAATTGCTCTAAATTCACTGGTTTATTTGTAATGTTATCATTAATATAACTAGAATAATTGCATTTATTATAATATTGATTATAATATATAAAATCTACAATAGTTTCGTACAGTTTTTTTACAGTTCTTTTTTTATAAATTATGTTTGGTAATAAAGTTGCTTTTGAAAAAATGTCATCCAAATCTATAATTTTAATTTCCTCATTAGTAGTATATATTATATTATTAATAGTACAATCAGTATTATAAATTCTATTTTTATTAAGTTCTAAAGAATTTCTAATTAAATCATAAAGTAATTCTTTTTTTTGTTTTAAAGGTTTATTAGTAATATTTTTTAATGTATCACCATCATAATATTTCTTTTTAATACCAATAAATTTATTATCAATAAAAACTAATTCTAAATCTGTATCAGTATATTTTAGTTTTTTATTTCTTCTATTTAAGCGTTTTAATAATACTCTTCTATGATTTAAACAAGGATTTTTATAATGATATCCATTAGATGTTTTTAATTCTTCATGATATTTCTTTATAATAAAATTAACTATATCACTATGAACATTTCCATAACCACCATACCCAATAAATTTTAATTTATTAAATTCATCATTTGTAATATTTATTCTTTTTATTTTACCTCTTTGCATAAACCTCTCCAAAAATTAGAATTTATTATACCATTAATAAATAAAAAATGATAGAATAAAATTAATAAAGGAGTGAAAATATGAAAAAAGGTTTATTAGGAATCTCACTTATTACATTAAGTGGATTATATATATTATTATCTGCAATAATAATATTAGTTTCTATTTTACTAGATTTTCCTGTTATTTATGGAATAGGTATTAGTATAATAATTATTATAATTCAATTTTTAATATCTCCATTTTTAACAGATCTTACAATGAAATGGTTTTATAAAGCCAAATTTAAATATGAAATACCAGAATATTTAAAATCATTTATTGATAGTGTTTGTCAAGAAAATAAAATGAAGTATCCTAAAATTGGCTTCATAGATGATGGTGCACCTAATGCATTTACTTATGGTCATACTAAAAATGATGCAAGAATTATTCTAACAAGAGGAATATTTGAACTTTTAACTGAAGAAGAAGTAAAAGCAGTAGTAGCTCATGAATTAGGCCATGCTCTTCACTATGATATGATTTTTATGACAGTAGCAGAACTTGTTCCACTAATACTTTATGGAATCTATGAAATATGCAACAAAGCTGATAAAAATAATAATAACAATAGTAATGATTATATTGAGTTAATTGGGATGATAGCCTATGTTATTTATTTAATAAGTAATTATATAGTATTATGGTTATCTAGAACCAGAGAATATTATGCAGATGCTTATTCAGTTGAAGCAACAAAAAATCCTAATGCTTTAGCCAGTGCTTTAGTTAAAGTAGGATATGGATTAACAACTGTTGAAACTAACAAAAAACATTCTGCAGCCCGTTCAAATGCTTTAGGAATTTTTGATTCTAAAACATCAAAAGCATTAGCTGTAACTAGCACAGAAGATGGTAGTATAGACAAAGAAAATATCAAACAAGCAATGAAGTGGGAGCAATGGAATATTTGGGCAAAATGGTATGAATTACATTCAACTCATCCACTAATTTCTAAAAGACTATTAAAAATATCAAGTCGTAGTAAAGAATTTAATCAAGAACCATTTATTATCTTTGATTTAAATAAAGAAGAATCTTATCTTAATGACTTCTTATTAGAATTATTGATAAATTTCTTACCAATAATATCATTTATAATCTCTGTAATAATTTTAATTATTTCATTAGATACAGTAACAAAACCATTTATGTTTATAGGAATTGCTATATTAATATGCTTATTTTTCTCATATATTAAGTTTAAAAGAAGATATAGAAGTAGTCATTTTAAAGAAGCAACTGTAAGAGATTTATTAAGTGAAACAAAAGTTTCTCATATAACATCAATTCCATGTAGTCTTGAAGGAACTATTATTGGAAGAGGTAATCCAGGATGTATTTTTAATGAGGATTTTGTTATAAAAGACGAAAGTGGTATAATTTTCTTAGATTATAATCAACCTGTCCATTTTGTAAATAAAATCTTTGCTTTATTTAAATCTAAGGAATACTTTGATAAAAAAGTAAAAGTAACAGGCTGGTATCGAAGAAGTCCTGTTCCTTATGTAGAATTAAAAACTATTGAAATAGATGGAAAAATAAAAAAAGTTTATACATATAAATTTACAATATTCTTCTATATTGTTTCATTAATAGTAGCCATAGTTTTAATACTTTTAGGCCTATAAAAAAAGCTAATATCAACTAGCTTTTTTTTCTTTTATATGAGTAACTGTGTAATTAGAAAAATCTAACTCTCTTATTGCTGTTACATATTTATTAAACTCTAATTCATTTAAATCATTTATATTATCTAAATAAGGATAATCAAAATTAACAACATTATCAATAAAAGGTATTATCATTTTCATAATATTTTCATCTCTCAAAATCATTCTTACAATAGCACTTTTTTTATCTAATTCAAATTTATCTTTATCAAAGTAATTTAATTCTTTGATAACATTTAATATAGTTTCCTTAAAAGTTGAAACATCGTTCGCATAAGCACCAATATTAATGATTAAAAAATTTTCAATTCTAATATCACTACAACTTATACCTGTTGTAATTATTTTTTTATCAATTAATTCCTTATAAGTTTTAGAAGTATTTCCAAAATATTGATTATAAAAACATCCTAGATAAAAATCTAAATCTAATTTTTCTTTACTAGTTTTTTTACTAATATCTATTTTAAAAGATATTTCAAGATAATCAAGCGGAGTAGGAAAGTATAAAATATCTTCTCTTTTTTTTACAGTTATACTTTCATTATGATTTATTTTATCTACTTTTTTTTCTTGTATTTTCTTCTTTTGAAAAAAACTATTTATTTCATTCATCACTTCATTTTTAGAAAAATTACCACCAACTACAATGAATTGATTTTTAGGTTGATAAAAAGCCTCATAATAAATTTTTAAATCATCTACAGTAGTATTTTTTACCTCTTCAATTGAACCACCAATACTTCTAAAATTTATATTATTAAATAAATTATTTAAAGTCATAATATTACTATGATAGAATTTATTATCTAGTCTACCTCTAATTTCTTGATAAATTGGATTTTTTAATTTTTCTAACTTGTCTTTATCAAAATCTACATTATAAAGTCCATTAAGTAAAGTCTTAATACCAAAATTAATATTTTCAACAGCACTAAAATAAAAAGCTGTCATATTGTAATAAGTTGAAGCATTAGTATTCATCTGTCTACTACCTAATTCTTTTAAGAAATTTCCAACACTGTTACATTCAACTATATAATGTTCAAGAATATGAGCTATACCATCTTGAAAATGATATTCCTTATCGTTAACTTTAAAATCTTTATCTAATCCACCAACTAAAGTAATTAATTGAAAAAAAGTAGTATGACGTCTTTTATCAGGATATAAATAAACTTTTAAGCCATTATCTAATATAATAGTTTCAATTTCTTTCAATCTTCTCCCTCCTTTAAAAAATAAGTAGTATCAAGTTTTAATCTTTCAATAAAATCATTTATATCCACCCAAGTTATTTTTTTATAATTTTCTAAATATTTATAAAAACTAACATCAATTCCTAAATCACTTTCTATAAAATCATCAAATAAAAAATACTTATCGTCAAGCTGTCTTATTAATGCTAATCTTTTTCTTTCTTTAATTTTTTCTAAACATTCTGTAATTAATTCTTCATTTTTTAATAATTCCATTACCTCATTTAATTTTTCTTTTACCATTAAAATATTATTTTTATTAATAAAAACAGTAATTTCTAATAAACCAAAAAATTTATAAACTTTAACTAATGAAGAATAAATTAAATCATTATCATCTCTTAATACTTTATCTAATAATCTAGAAGATGGTGAAGAAAGTATATCTTTAATAGCATTTAGTAAAATAATATCATTTTCATTTATATCTTTTACTTTAAATACCATAGAATAAATTGAATCTTTAAAATTAGAATCTTCACACTTTAGAGTAACCATCTCTCTTACCTTTAAAAAATGATTAAAATTAGCATGATATATTTTATCAACAAACTTCTTTCGATATAAATATTTATCACATAACTGATTAAATTTTAAAGAGTCAACATCTCCCATAATATAAATAACTGGTTGATTATTTTTAATATTTTTTAAATAAAATTGATATAAACTTTCTCCAGTGACTTTTCCTATTTCTTCTTGATGATCTATTAAAGATCTAGATAAAATTCCTTGATCATCAACGTAGTCTAATAATTTTTTATTTTGATAAAATCCTATATTATTTAAAGCGTTTTTTATACTAAGCTGTAAATTTTTTATCTCTCGTTGTAATAAATCATTATCAAAAGCATTATCATTTATTTTAGGATTGTAAATATAATCTTGAAAAAATTTAAATTGCTTTTCTAATAAATCTTCATTTAAAATATTTATATTGGGAATACTTATATCAAAAGAAATATAATTTGTTGTTCCAATAATACTACTTGAACAGTTAATACCAAGAATATATAATTTCTTTTTATTAAGTTGAAAATCTTCTTCACTAGAATAAGTATTGTTCATTTTTCTTAACATACTAGGTAGTAATTTTACATTTACCATATCAGAATTATTATCTTCAAAGAAAAATAAAACACTTATTTGAATAGATTGAAAATCCCTATTTTTTAATATAACAGGATGAGACTTAAGTTTAATTTTTTGCATCTATATCACCTAGAAGATATTATAACAAAATTAAGTTTCAAAGCAAAATCTTAAAAAATTAAAAATTTATAATAATGAATACATCTTTATGATATAATTATATAAAGTAAGAAGGTGAAAAGATGGCAAAAGAAGAAGCACTAGAATATAAATGTCCATCCTGTTGTGCAACTATTGCTTTTAATCCTAAATTAGGTAAATGGAAATGTGACTATTGTGGTAGTCAATTTACTTTAGAAGAAATTAATCAAAAAAATAAAAAATCTTCTATAAAAACAGAAGAAATAATTGATAATTATAATGATTACATCTCATATAAATGTGAAAGTTGTGGAGCTGAAATTGTAGCTGATAATGAAACAGTAGCTACTTTTTGCATTTATTGTGGAAACACTGCTATTTTAAAAAATAAATTATCAGGTAAATTTACACCTCATAAGATAATTCCATTTAAAACAGAAAAAGAAGTTGCTCTAAAAGCATTTAAAAATTTATCTAAAGGACGTCCCTTAATGCCAAAAGACTTTAATAATCCATCAAATATTGAAAAAATAAGAGGAATCTATATTCCGTTTTGGCTATATGATTTAAATATAAATGGAAATATTGAAGCTTTAGGAAAACAAGTAACTCACTGGACAGTAGGAGCTACACATTATACTAAAACAAGTAAATATAATGTTATAAGAGGCGGTAAAATGGATTTTTATAATATTCCTATTGATGGCTCTACTAGATTTGATAATGACATAATGAATACTTTAGAACCATTTAATTATGATGAAATGACTTCATATAATCATGCGTTTTTATCAGGTTTCTATGCAGAAAAATATGATACAGAAGGAGAAAATCTATTTAATGAAGTATCAGAAAGAGCAATTAAATCTGCCGAAAATTTATTGTTTGAAGATATTAGTGGATACACATCAAAAACTCTTACTAAAAATTCATTACAAGCAAAAGAAATAAAAAAAGAATATGCTTTACTACCTGTGTGGATGGTAAACGTAAAATACAAAGATAAAATGCATATTTTTGCTATGAACGGTCAAACCGGTAAGTTTATTGGAAATATACCACTAGACAAAACTAAAACAGTTATTTATTCATTAGTAATTTTTATAATAACTTTATTAATATCTATTTTAGTAAGTTATCTAATATATAAAAATGGAGGTTAAAATGAAAAAATATTTAAAAATTTTATTAATTATCTCTATATATTTTATTGGAATAAATAATTGTTATGCATATCCAAAAACATTTGATAGAAATGAACTTAAAAATTATGGAGTAAATAAAAAATGGACAATAAATGAAAATAATAAAAAGAATGTATTAAATACACCAGCAGTTGATGCAAATGATAAAATTTATGATTTTGCAGAAGTTTTAACAGATGAAGAAGAACAAATATTAAAAGAAAAAATTAATAATTTTATTAAAGAAACAAAAATGGATATGGTTATTGTCATTCCAAGATTTTATTATTATAATGATAAAGAAAATGAAGATTATGCAGCAGATTTTTATGATTATAATGATTTTGGAATGAAGTATACTAATAATAGTGGAGTTTTATTTTTAAGAAATACTTTTATAAATGATCCATATTTTAATATTTATACTTTTGGAGACGCTCAATTATATTTTGATTATCAAAGACTTGAAAATACTCTAGATAATGTATATAGAGATATTAAGAATGAAAACTATCTTACAGGATTTGAGATGTTTATCAATGAAATGTTAGCATATTATAAATCAGGTATACCAAAAACTATGCAAGGATATAAAGTTAATGATAAAGGATATTTATACAGAACTTACAAAATACCTTTTTTGCCAGTAACTTTAATATCTCTTGCTATAACGACACTAATTATGTTATTTTTAATAAAGAAAAATAAAATGATTTTACTTCATCACGCAGCTACCACTTATTTAGATGAATCATCAATCAAAATTACAGCAAGAAAAGATGTTTTTATAACTTCTCACACAACAAGCTATACACAATCATCAAATAGTGATGGATTTGGCGGAGGTTTTTCATCTAGCAGTGGCTCATCTGGAGGAGGACACAGCAGTGGTGGAGGACGTCATGGTTAAATTCACAAAAAGAAGATTAAAATTTCATATACTTTTCACATAATAAGTATATATTAATAAAACGAAGAGGTGATAGAATGGAAGAAAAGAAAAAAGAAAAAATAAAAGAAGCTTCTATTAAAGAAGAAAATAAAAGTAAAAGTATATATATTATAATTAGTTTATTTATAATAATCATATTTGTAGCATTTATTATTGCTTTAAAAAATACAGGTCTAATTAATCTTGGTTCTATAAGCAATAAAAAAGCTGAGTTAAATTATACGACAACAAATAATAAAATTAAAGAAGGTATTTATATTACTGATGTTTCTGAAGTAGTTGAAGAAGTTATGCCATCAATTGTATCAATAACAAGTAAAACTTTAGTAAAACAAGGGTTATTTGGTCCAAGTTATTATAATCAAGAAGAATATCAAGAAGGAGCAGGATCCGGAATAATAATTAGTAAAAATGATAATGAATTATTAATTCTTACTAATAATCATGTAATAGAAGGTGCAGAAGAATTATCAGTTCAATTTGTCAATGAAAAATCAGTTGACGCTAAAGTAAAAGGTACATCTCCAAGAAAAGATGTAGCAGTAATTGCTATAAATATTAATGATATTGATAAAGATACTCTAAATTCAATAAAAATAGCTACTATGGGAGATAGCAACAAATTAAAAGTTGGTAATGGAATTATTGCTATAGGAAATGCTTTAGGTTATGGACAATCTGTAACAACAGGTGTTGTTAGTGCTCTACAAAGAGAAGTTGAAATAGAAGAAACAAAATCAAAAATGATTCAAATAGATGCAGCAATTAATGGAGGAAATTCTGGAGGAGCATTATTAAATTCAAGTGGTGAAGTAGTAGGTATTAATTCTGCAAAATACTCATCAGGTGGTTTATCAAGTAGTGCTAGTATAGAAGGTATGGGATTTGCTATTCCAATAACTGATGTAAAAGACTTAATTACTTCCCTAATGAATGGAGAAGAAGATAAAAGTGATGGTTCAATAGGTGTTGAAGGTTATATGGTAACATCAAGTCAAAATAAGGCTTATGGAATGCCAATTGGTTTTTATATTCAAAAAACAGTATCAGGTGGCGGAGCAGAAAAAGCAGGACTTGAAAAAGGCGATATTATTACAGAAATAGATGGAAATAAAGTAGAAGCAATGTCTGATATTCAAAATGTAATATATTCAAAGAAAAAAGGCGATAAAGTAAAATTAAAAATAAGCTTTCCAAATGGTAGAGAATATAAAGAAAAAGAAGTTGAAGTCACATTAAGTTAACATAGTTATAAACTATGTTTTTTTAATTAATAGATGTGATATACTGTAAATAAATAGGAGAAGTAATTATGGAATATATATTTGAAAAAGCTACAATAAATGATTTAGAAAATATTTATAAATTATATGAAGAAAGAGCAGAATGGTTTAAAAAGAATAATATTGATCAATGGGATTCATATTTTACTTATCATCCCAAATCAGATTTTATTAATGCTATAAAGGATAAAAGGTTTTATATTATAAAACAAGAAAGTGAAATTATAGCATCATTTGAGTTATCTTCTGATAGTAATTGTTGGAATGACTCTATAACTTCTGCATACTATTTATATAAAGTTGTTACCAAAGTAAATCATAAAAATCTAGGTAAATTAATCTTTGATAAATGTAGAGAAATAGCTATTAAAGATAATAAAAAGTTTTTAAGATTAAATTGTATAGAATCAAATGTAAAGTTAAATGAAATATATGAAAGTTATAATTTTAAATTTGTAAGAAATATCAAAAGCAACAAATATGTCTTTTCACTAAGACAATTAGAATTATAAAAAAAATAATTATATAATGATTTTAAATGTAAGTGGAAGAACAGATATTGTTGCTTTTTATTCAGAATGGTTTTTTAATAGATATAAAGAAGGTTTTGTTGATGTTAGAAATCCATTTAATAACAATTTAGTTAGTAGAATTTACTTTGATGATGTAGATTTAATTTACTTTTGTACTAAAAATCCAAGACCTATTTTAAATAAAATTCATCTAATAAAAAAACCAATTCTTTTTCATGTTACTATTACTCCTTATAAAGAAGATATTGAACCTAATGTTCCAAATAAAAAAGAACTTATAGAAATTATAAAAAAACTTTCAAAAATAATAGGAAAAGAAAATTTAGTAATAAGATATGATCCAGTTTTTTTAAGTAAAAAATATAATTTAGAATATCATAAAAAAATGTTTGAAAGATTATGTGCTTCTTTAGAAGGTTTTACCGAAAGAATATTAATTTCATTTATAGATGATTATAAAAATGTTAGAAGAAATAAATCATATTTAAATATAGAAGATTTTACTGAAAAAGATTATCAAGAAATTGGTACCTCTTTTAAAAAAAGTGCTCATACTCATAAAATGATAGTTCATACATGTTTTGAAGATAAAAATCTAATTGAATATGGTTTTGATCAAGGCGAATGTTTATCTCATGAACTTGCGTATATAATGACTGGAAAAAAGTATAAAAATTGGACTGCTCGTAAAGAAAGAAAATGTAATTGTGTTGAAATGGTAGATATAGGCGTATATAATTCATGCAAACATTTTTGTAAATATTGCTATGCCAATTTTGAAGAAAAACAAGTTATTAGTAACTATAATCTTCATGATCCGAATTCTTCACTACTTATTGGAAATGTTAAAGAAACAGATATTATTAAAGTACGAAAAAAATAATATCAATAAAGATTAAAATTATCAGGGAGGAAATATGAAAATATTATTATTCACACACAGTCAAGATATAGATGGAATAGGATGTGCAATCATTGCCAGTAAGTCATTTAAAGATTGCAAAATAGAACCAACAAAAACATTTGATATTACAAATAATGTAGAAAAATATATTGATAGTAAAGAAATATATAAATATGATAAAATTTATGTTACTGACTTATGTATCAAAGAGCCACTATTAAAATTTATAGATAATGATAAAGAATTAAAAGATAAATTACTTGTTTTGGACCATCATAAAACAGAGATAGAAGAGGGTAATAACAAGTATGATTTTGTAAATATTATTATTGAAAATAATATGGGAGTAAAAGAATCAGGCACAAGTCTTTTTTACAAATACTTACTAGATAATAATTATCTAGAAGAAAGTAAAATTTTAAATGAAATAGTACAGTGGACTAGACAATATGATGTTTGGGATTGGCAAAAAGAAAATAATTATAATGCTAAGAAACTTCATATTCTATTTGAAACATTAGGTTATAAAAAATATTTAGAACTAATGAACTATAAAGTACAGTATCTTATCGACAAGTAAAAGATGATTGAAGAAAATAAAATAGAATTCATATAAGGAGGAAAAATGCATAAACACAGTCATGTTATATTAATAATTGAAAACAAAGAACATAAATATCTTCAATATTTTGATAAACGATGGAATTCGTTTTTATTTTTAAATATTAAAGTAAATAAAGAAAATTTTGAAGATGATATAT
Source organism: uncultured Bacilli bacterium (assembly GCA_910589335.1). GTDB lineage: Bacteria > Bacillota_I > Bacilli_A > RF39 > UBA660 > UBA3789. Next base: position 17,070 of record CAJUTW010000018.1, read on the forward strand.
ATGATTTCTTAATTAATCAATTTAATATTAATAAAAATCAAATTCAACTAATATCGTTATTTGATAAAATACATACTAAATATTCAGAAAGCTCTAAAACAAAAAAAGAATATCATCATTTTTTTTATAAAGTAATTATAAAAGAATTAGAATTTTTTTTGAACCAAAGTACATTAATTTATGAAAAAGAATATACTTGGCTTGATTTTTCCGAAATGGAAAAAAATGCACGTATTATGGAAGTTAATAAAGATATTATTGAAATGCTAAAAAAATATAAAAATAAGGAGTGATATGTATTATTTTAACAGAAGAGGTAATAAATAAAATAATTAAAAATGATATAAAATGTACATATCTTAATGAACATTATGTTATTTTATATAAAAAAATGGAAGCCAAAGATAAAGATTTAGAAAGCTATTTTAATAATATAAAACTAGCACAAGAAAGTGGAATAAATATTCCTAAAATAATTGAATATAGACTTCTTAATTCATCTAAAAAAGAAAGAAGTAATGGAATCTTTGTTGAAGAACGAGCAAGAGGTACTGTTTTAAATATACGTGGATTAGTTTTAGAAGAAAATAGTGATTATGATTTTAAAAAGATAATAAATGAATATTTAGAAAGAATGGATTTTTACTTAAATGAGTTAGAAAAAAGAGCAAATGCTTCTCAACAAATTTATAACAAGTTCTTAAATGATTTTACTTCATTATACAAATTTGGATTGAGACCAGACCCAAATAGTTTGAACTATCTTTTTGACGAAGATATAGGTTTTACTATAATTGATCCTTATTATGATGAAGATAATATAATAAATAAAAATAACTTATTTAAATACTTAATAAATGATATTTATGGTGTTTCGAGACCAACTATTATAATAAAAAAAGAAACAGTAAAAGTTTTTTACTATTTACCAGAGTATTATAAAAAGCGATTAAAAAAATACAGTAATATAATTAATAAAAAATTATTTTTAGCTTTTAAAACATTTGGATATAGCGAAGAATATATTCTGAAAGAATTAGCAAATAATAAGATGCGTTTTTTCACAGAAGAAATTTCATTTGAATCCGAAGAGTTACAAAATAAATTAAAAGAAGAATTTAAAAGTAAAAAAACATCTTTAAAGTAATAAACAATATGCTATAATTAATAATAAATCTCGAGGTGATACTATGTACTATAGGATAAATAATGCCAGTATAACTTTAAAAGGTAATACTATCTTAGAAAATATTAATTTTTCAGTAACAGATAATGAAAAAATAGGAATTGTTGGAAGAAATGGAAGTGGGAAAACAACACTTTTAAAAGCTTTAATAGAAGAAATTGATTTTGAAGATGGCTATGAAAAACTAGAAATAGAAAAAACAAATGATTTTAAAATAGGTTATGTTAACCAAAATACAAGTTTTGATAAAGAACAAACAATGATTTCTTATATACTAGAGTCATATAAAAAAATAATTAATATTGAAAAAGAACTAAAAAAAATAGAAGATAAAATGACAAAAGATTATTCTGATAAATTACTTAATCGATATAATACTTTAACAAATGATTATAAATTAAATGGTGGATATGAGTATAAAAAAGAATATGAAATAGCTCTAAAACAATTTGGATTTACTGATGAAGACAAAGAAAAAAAATTAAGTGAATTCTCTGGAGGTCAATTAACAAAATTATCTTTTTTAAAATTACTTTTAAGTAAACCAGATTTATTGATTTTAGATGAACCAACAAATCATTTAGATATCTCTACAATAGAATGGTTAGAAAATTATTTAAATAATTACAATAAAAGTATAATATTAGTAAGTCATGATCAAATGTTTCTGGATAATGTATGTAACGTTATCTATGATATAGAATATGGAACATTAAAAAGATATAAAGGAAACTATACTAATTTCTTATTAAAAAAAGAAGAAGATTATCAAAAACAATTAAAAGATTATGAAAAACAACAAAAAGAAATAAAAAGACTTCAAGCTATAGCAGATAGATTTAGATATAAACCATCAAAAGCCTCCATGGCAATGTCTAAGTTAAAGCAAATAGAGAGGATGGCGATAATTGATAAACCTCAAAAAGAGAATGCTAAAACATTTAAGATAAATTTTAATCCAGAACAAGAAAGTTACAAAGAAGTTTTAAAAGTAAAAGATTTATCGATAGGTTATGAAAAAGAATTATCAAGAATTACTTTTAATATAGAAAGAGGGGATAAGCTTGGTATAATAGGGGCAAATGGTACTGGAAAAAGTACTTTTTTGAAAACTATTATAGGAGAGATTCCCAGTTTATCAGGAAAATTTAGTTTTGGTAATAATACTAATTTAGCTTATTTCTCTCAACAATTGGATAATCTAAATTATAACAACACTATTTATGAAGAAATAGATAAAGAATTTCCTGAACTAACTCCAAATGAAATTAGAACATTACTCGGAACATTTGAATTTACAAAAGATGATGTTTTTAAAAAAATTAGTAGTTTATCAGGAGGAGAAAAGGTTAGAGTTAGTCTTTGTAAGATACTATATCATAAACCAAATATAATTATATTAGATGAACCAACAAATCATTTAGATATTATCAGTAAAAATACTATAAAAAATATGCTAGATAATTATAAAGGTACAATCATTATGGTAAGTCATGATAGGTATTTAGTAAAAAGTATTTGTAATAAATTACTTGTTTTTAAAGATAATAAAGTAGATTTTTATAAGTATGGATATAGTGAATATGTTTCGAAAAATTCTGAAAAAAAAGTAAATACAAAAAAAGAAGTAAATGAAAAAAAAGGACAAAAAGAAAATATAAATAATTATAATATCAAAAAAGAAATTCAAAGAATAGAAAGAAAAATTGATAATTATTCAAAAAAAATAAAAGAATTACAAAAAGAATTATACAAAAAAGAAATTTATATGAATATAACAAAATCAAAAGAAATAGAAAGTGAAATAAATAATTTTCAAAAAGGAATTGATTTAAATACTAAAATATGGGAAGAATTAATAAAAAAATGCTAAAAAAGAGAAAAATTTCAAAAAAACTATTGACTTTATTCTCTTTTTTAGTATAATTAAAAATGTCTACTTGATTTAGTCGATTCAGTTATCGGAAAATCAATACTGAAAGTCGATTAAAATTTAATGCGGATGTAGTTTAATGGTAGAACCTCAGCCTTCCAAGCTGACTACGGGAGTTCGATTCTCCTCATCCGCTCCATAGTGAAATCTGCTCGAACTTTTCGAGTTTTGATAAATAACTAATCTAGAAATGGGTTAGTTTTTTTGTGTTTTAGAAAACTATCCTAATTTAAAAAGAAAGGATGGAACTATGGTAAATATTATTAAAGAAGAAATTTCATTAGAAGAATCACTAAAAAAGAAAATTGAATTTATATGTGAATTTGCTAAAGTACAACCAACTATTATTAATGGTAGTATTAGAAAAATTGATAAGACAAACTTAACTTATATTGAGCCACATAGGATTATTATTAATAATATTACTTTTCTTGCTTTTAACTATTCTAATGAAATATTTATAGAAAATTTATCAAATAAGATTAAATTATCTGAATTAGAAAATTATATAAAATAAACTAATACTTATTGATAGGATTGACAAATCAAATTTAAAAGTATATTATATAAAACCAATAAATGACAAGCAGTATCCGTCTTTTATTAGAAAGCGAGGTACATCTATGGTCAAGTGCACAATTAATAAAAAATATAATATGAAATTAAGAGGAGTCAAAGGTATTAGTTTGAACTAGTATTTTTGACTCCCTTTTTTGTTGATAAAAGGAGTTGATAAATAATGAATGAAGAAAATAAAATTGCAGGTCTTTATATTCGAGTTAGTACCGAAGATCAAGCACGAGAAGGATTCAGTTTAAAGGAACAAGAAAAACGTTTAAGGGCTATGTGTGAATACAAAGGATATGAAGTATATAAAATATATAAAGATTCTGGAATAAGTGCTAAAACTGGCAATTATAGACCAGCTTTTGAAGAATTATTACAAGATATAAAAGATAAAAAATGTGATACTATTGTTGTTTTAAAATTAGATAGATTAACTCGTTCTGTTTACGATTGGGAAAATATATTAAAATTTTTAGAGGAAAACGATGCATATTTGGATTGTGCTAATGATGATATAAATACAACAAATGCTAATGGTAAAATGATATCAAGAATATTAACAAGCGTTTCTCAACAAGAAATAGAAAGAACAAGCGAAAGAACTAAAGTTGGTTTAGCAGGAGCAATTAAAGAAGGACACATTCCTGCTCGTGCTCCACTTGGTTATAAGCATATAGATAAAAAGTTAGTTCCTGATCCACTGACAAAAGATATAGTTATAAGAATATATAATTTATATTTTGAAGGTAAATCTTACTATAATATTGCAACTATATTTAATGAAGAACAAGTATTAGGTAAAACCAATTGGAAAGATACAGGAATATTAAGAATTATTTCAAATGAGGTTTATAAAGGCGATTATGTGCATGGAAAAAGAACAAACCATCCTACTTTATATAGAGATGTTGTTGAACCAATAATAAGTAAAGAGATGTGGGATAATTGCCAAGTTCAAAAGAAGAAGAATCAAAAGAATTATATGAGAACGCAAACTTATATTTTCTTACAAAAATTAAAATGTCCTAAATGTGGAAGAATACTCGCTGGTGGTGCTAGTCATAAAATTAAATCTGATAAATGGTATTTCTATTATAGATGTGAAAATTGTAAAAACAATATTCACGAAGATAAAATTGAAGATAAAATTAAAGTTTTACTTGCTGATATATTAGAATACGATAATGTTGTAAATGAGTTTTTCTTACCTGTTTTAAAATCAAAAGTAGATAACCCTAAAGAACAATTAGAAAAAGAATTAAAGAACTTAAATAATAAAAAAGAAAGAATTAGAAAAGCATATATTGATGAACTATTTACTGAAGAAGAATATAAACAAGAATCTAAAATAATAGAAAATCAAATTGAAATGATTAATTCTAAACTATTAGAAAACTCACAAGCTGAACAATTAAACTTCACTACTGAAGATATATTATTAAAAAGAGACATGGACTTTATTAATAAAGTTAAACTTCCAATATCTTATTATGCTTTTAATGATAATTGGGATTTACTTGATAGAGATACTAGAGCAGATATTGTTATGAGATATATTGATGATATAGAACTTGAACTTAAAGGAAACAAGTATGAAGTTAAGCAAATTAACTTTAGAAGTACCTTTTATAGTGATTTTGAAGAATTATATAAGAAAGGTTATATTGATAAGAAAAGACCTCTTACATACGATTTTAATGGTATATGTTTTGACACAAATATAAGGTATAGTGAATACTTGCCAATTAAAGATATAATGCAACACTTGTATAGATTAAACGAATATTATGAAGTTAATTTATATAAAGGAACTTATTATAAAGAAACTGAAAAACTAGATATAGGACCACTTCATAAAAACGAAGTTCCTATTAGAGTATTCCCATTACAAGAGAATAATAATGGAGATAATAATTGGTTATCAATGGGAATGCTTGCTACAAAGAATAACCCTAATGATATAAAGGTAAACATTAGAGATGTATTTGAAACAATACCCAATAATGTTACCGAAGAAGATTTTTAAAATGCGCGGCACGTTTTGTTGAACTTTGTTCAATGAAAGTGGCGATAGCAATTTAAAAATTAATACTTTATGTAGTTTTAACTATTTACGAAGTTTATAGTTATTACGAAATAAAGTAAACGGATTCTAAGGTGTTAAACCTTAGCCCACTGGATATTTTGTATGGAACGTACAAAATTCCTAGGGGGTTAGAAATTTTGGATGACCAAAATGGCCACTCTAGTGGTCACTTCTAGAAAGGAGGAAAACTATGTCAGAACTTGCTTATTCATTACATTTAGGTAGTGATAAAAATAGAAAAAACATATCTAAACAAAATGGTAAAAATAATTTAAGTGGAACAACTTCTTTACCAAATAATGCTATTCAAAATGTAAGACAATTATCAAAAGTAGATAAACATAATTATAGAAAGTATGATGATAATCAAGAACTAATTGAAATAGTTAGAGGTACTTCTTCTCCTCTTGATGATGTTAAAGAATTATATTTAAGTGAATTTGAAGAAGCAAGATTAGAATATAATTCAAAGCAATCTAGACCTAGTAGAATGATAGATAATTATTTTGAAAATGTTTCTAATAACGAAAAGAAAGATCTTGCTTGTGAAATCATTCTTGAACTTGGAGATAAAGAATACTGGGATACCAAAGATGAAAACTTTAAAAAGAAAATGTCTGAAGTATATAAAAAGCAAGTTGATGATTTAGAAATGCTCGTTCCTAATTTTAAAGTAGCTAGTGCAATTATTCATTATGATGAAACAAGTCCGCATATGCACATTGTAGGAGTTCCAATTAAGAATAAGAATAAAAATGGTATGGAAAAACAAGTTGGCAAATCAGATGTATTTACGAAAGAATCTTTAATAAAACTGCAAGATAAAATGAGAACTTTATGTATTGAAGAATTCAACGAAGAATATAACTTAGATTCTACTTTAAAGAAAAAACAAAAAGGAAGAAATAGAGATATTCATATATCTGATATGGATAATTATATTGAAATAAAGAAACAGATTGAAAAGAATACTGAAAATCTAAAACGAGCAAATAAAAAATCTCTAGAATTAAAGCAAAACTCAAAAGATATAAAAGATAAAATTAATAAATTTAAAATATCTAAACTAAATAAAGATAATTATATTTTATCAAAAGAAGATAAAGATTCATTTATCGACTTTATCGAACAAGTAGATAATACTAGTAAAGAATACGACAAAATACAAACTTTATCTAATACACTAGTTAATGCACATGAGCAATTAAAAGATAAGAATAATAAGATTAAAACTCTTACCGAAAATAACGAAGCACTCAATTTAAGAATTAAAACTTTAAATGATACGATTAGAGAAAAAGATAATGAAATATCATTTTTAAAATCTAAAATTCATAATTTGAAAAATACTCTTGAATATTGGAAAGATAAGTTTGAAAAACTAATATCTTTCTTACATAATAAACTTCATAATTGGTATGATAAAGATGATAAATATATTAATGTGGTTAATGATATGTATGAAGATAATGTTTTAGATGATGATGACATTGAAGATTTAGATTTAAGCAAAGAAAAAGATGACTTTGAAAGATAAGTCATCTTTATTATTATTTGATTTTTTTACACCATCATTAAAGACTTATTTTAACACTAGTAGGTTCTTTAGGTTGCATAAGTTGGGTTACATCTTTGGCACTTGCAACCATATTAAACATTCTTTTTTTGTCAGATTCATTTGCTTGTGAATAGAATTCTGAAATACTACTCATTGTTTCATCATCATAACCCACTGATTCTGCTAATATTTTATTAAAATAGTATGTTTTATCAATTACAACAAGTGGAATATCAAATTCACTTGATGCCTTTAAACAATCTTCATAATATTTTGCTTTCATAATTAAATCAACATACATATTAGCCATGTTATTTAAAGGTATTCCATGAACATTAGCAGATTGAGATATTATTTCTTTATATTTCACTAAAAATTCCTTTAATTTTCTTGAATCACCAATTTGTTGTATTACTTTTTTATCTTCATCAGAAATAAATGATAATTGATTTTGATATAAAGTTTCTAAATAGTTAAAATTATCTTGTTCCATAGATTCAGCCATCATTATAATATAATCTGGTTTTCTTTTAAATTCATGACTTCTAGCTCGGTCAGTATTTCTTCTTTCTACCACTATTTCATTGTAACCATTGTTAATAGTTTTAAGAATTTCAGATGGTACAAAATATCTAGCTCTATCACCATTTCCTTCTTGTAATTCACGAGATCCATCATAAGCATTAGCATATCTTCCAATAGAATCTATATCAGTATTTCCCATACCTAAAATTGAACCACTTTCTAATGCATCAAATCCAAAAATAATGCTACCTTGAGATCTAATAGAGTATATTCCTCTTTCATTTATATAACTGCAAGCAACAAAGTGATCCTGTAATTGTGGTCTATCTAGCCAATCATTTCTATAATTAGTATCTGTAACATCAGATGCTAGAGAACAAGATCCTACACAATGAACAAAAAAGTTAAAATTAGCTCTAGGAACGCACACTTGTATATTTTTACCATTAAAGTTTATCGTATTTGAAATACTATCTTTAGGACCATACACTTGATTTCTTTCATCTATTCTATAAAGTGATTGAGAATAAAGTTCAGTATATTTTCCCCTTAAATATGGTTCAAAAGGTATTTCTAAATCATAAACTTTAGTATCTTTTAAACCATTATATAAATTGGATAAATCATTTAAATTATCACACTCAACAATTCTATTAATTAATTCTAAGTAGTTATATATTTCTGGTGGTAATTCACTATTTTTAAGATTGCTAAGAGTGTTATTGCTATTATTATCATGACAATATTTTGAATCAATATATTGTGCTTCTACTAAGTCTATATTAAATAGTGCTTTTAATAAACCATCTTTATTGGCAATTAAATTACTTGAATTAAAGTTATTTACAAAGAATTGTTTTTTATATATATCATAACTTTGTAAAGATTCTATATTATTTATTTGATATTGATTATCTGGAAGTTGTAGAACACTTACTAACTTTCTTAAATCTTGTTCCGATATATTTTCTAAATTTAATGAATTAACTAATTCTTGGTAGTTACTAATATTATTAATAACATTAACAACCATAGATGAAATATCATATTCTTTATAATTATAAAGATTTAAAATCTTTGATAAAATTATTAATTCTTTATCATTTAATTTTGAAATAGACATTTGAACTTCAACATCATTTATAAATCTTTCATAATGTTCTTTATTAAGATTAAATATATTATCTTTTAATGATGTTGCTAAAAATGTATTAAATATATTATTATTTTTTTCATGATAACTTAATAACCATTTACTTCGTTCATAAAAATCCTTAGGATCAATATTTAATTCATTACAATAAGCATTTACTAGTGCTTCATTTTGCATAATATCTGGTGGTAAAACACATTTAACTGCTAAATCTATTCTGTTTCTTTTTATACATTCATCTCTAAAAGTACTTGACTCAGTTAAACACTTTGGTAATGATTTAGCTTGTGATATTATTTCTATTAAATAATCTATATTTTCATTTATTAAATTCGTAAAAAATGTAGTTTCTGAATCTCTATTTTTTCTATCGTAACAAGACTTTTCTTTTAGTAAATTTAACAATTCAGTAAATTCATTTGGATCTAAACTTGATTTAAACTCAAATAAATGTTGCGCATATCTATCATTACCTAAATAATAAGGAATATTATTATTTTCTAAAAATTTAACCAATAATTTTAAATTTGATAAGGAATAGTTTTCTAATTCTCCAACTAATTTAACATGTTTTCCTTTTAGTATTAATTCAACAAAACTATCACAATCTTTTAATGTATATGGAACACTTTGACCTTTTTCTTTAATACAATTTTCAAAAATTTGTTCATGTTCTTTTATAAAAGTATTCAATTCCTCTTTGCTTCCAAAAAAATCTCTTAAAAAACACTCGAATTTATATGAATATTGATATTTTTGGAAAACTACATTAAACATAACATTTAATTCATCTTTAGAAAAGGCAAAACCATTTCTATGCATATAATATAATATATCTTCATCTGATAGTAGAAAATCTGTTAGTTTTTCAAGTGTTTCATTATCACTAATATTTAATCTAATATTAGTATCATTTAATAGTTCATATCTTTCACTTTTAGCAATAGCATAAAGCAAAGCATTTGTATTAATGCTACTAATGTTTTCTAATTCAGATAGATTAGATATTTCTTTTAATCTATTAATAAGTTCTTCCATTTTTTCACCACCTAATCAAATTTAATATTATCAATACTAATTATTTTATTGTTATCATCAAATTCTAATCTAAAACATTCACAATAATTCCATTTTCCATCAAAGAAAACTTCATTATTAAATTTATAATCCCCCATAAAATCAACATCACACCATTTAGTTAGTAAAGAGGCAATTGCTGTTGAATGTCCTACTATTAACACTTTTTTATCTTTATAATTATTTAGTATATTATTTAAAGCTTGATATTCTCTATTAATTACCATATTTAATGATTCACCATTACTAAATTTGTAATCAAAATCTTCATATTGTTTTTTTGAAAAATCATCTGGTAGTTCATTCCAATTATCTATTCCAAATTTTCTTTCTCCAAAAGACTCAACTACATTAATTTTATCATTTGTAAAATATTTAGCTGTTGCGATTGCTCTAACATAATTTGATGAAAATACTATGTCAAAGTCTTGTAATTCACTATTTTTGGATTTTTCTTTTGCTATATTTTCCCCATTTATAGTTAGTCCCCATTTTTCATTTTGTAATTGTAATGAATCACTATTTTCTATATTATTTACTTTTAGTGGTTCTGAATGTCTTAATAAATATACTGTTGTCATATAATCACATACCTTCCATAAATATTATAACATTTATTTTCCTAATTTTTAGCAAATTGTGTTCATAATTATTTATTTTTATATCAATTTATGTTATCATTATCTTGAGATTAGTTGTTTATCAACTTTTACTATTAGGAGTTTCAAATAGCCTTTGCTATCGCTCCATTTGAAAACAACTTACGAACCAATATGGTATCGTGAGTTTTTATTTTATATAAAACTTAAAGTTCTCTTTCTAGGAAGGAGGACTTTTTTGATGTTGGAATTTAAAACTATGGAAACATTAAAACCAAATACTGAAATCTTGGAAATAATCAAAGACTATACTTACAAAGTTAAGAAAGGAACAATAAAACACTTATTACATACTAATTTACAAGTTATAGAGCCTACTGAATACTTAATTACATATCCTACTACTCTTACAATTTTAGAATATAAAGTTAATGAAATATCTAATAAGCCATTTTACATCAAAGAGCATAATCAAAAATATTCATTATCAGAAATTATCCAAATTTTAAAGAAAATTAAAATTTAGACTTCACTTTTTCCATTTTAGTGAGGAAACAGATGAAAGGTGTCTGTTTTTAATCAATTTATTGAGGAAACAATTGGGAGGATAAATTTAAAAAATTCTCAATATAGTGTTTGCTATTTTACCTTTCAGTGAGGAAACAAGTGAGGAGATGATTATTTTATGAGATGTGCAGTATAT
>CAJUTW010000019.1 GCA_910589335.1 uncultured Bacilli bacterium
ATTACATATAGAGGCTTCCTTTTTTTGAAATATTTAAAGGAAAAATTGAAACTTCTTATAAAAGTACCAATGCAAAGAAAGAAAAAATTTAAAGATTTTAATAAGAATATAAATTTTTCGAAAAAGATGGTAACAGCGTATACAAAAAATATGTGTTCTAAGTTTGATTATTTTATCGTTGGAAGTGATCAAGTTTGGAAACCAAAATATTTACGTATGAGTGATGTTGATATGCTAAAATTTGCAAATTCTAAGCAAAAAATATCATATGCAGCTAGTTTTGGAGTTAGTCAGATAAAAGAAGAAGAATACAAGCAATTAGGAGAGGGAATTAAAGACTTTAAAAGTATTTCAGTAAGAGAAGATAGTGGGAAAGATATAATTTTAAAGGCAACTAACAGAGAAGATGTAGAAGTATTAATTGATCCTACTATGCTTATAAGTTCAGAAGAGTGGAACCTAGTTAGTAAAAAACCAAAATTTCATAAAGAGAGAAAATATATTTTAACTTATTTTTTAGGTACATTATCAAAAGATAGAAGAAACGAAATAGAAAAAGTTGCAAATAAGTATAACTATGATATTATTAATATTCTCGATCCACAAAGCCCATATTATGGATGTGGCCCAAGTGAATTTCTATATCTAGAAAGAAATGCTCAATTAATCTGTACTGATTCTTTTCATTCTAGTGTTTTTGCTATTATTTATAATAGACCTTTTGTTGTTTATGATAGAGAAGAGAAAGGAATGTCGGATATGAATGCTAGAATGGATACATTGATTTCTAAATTTAAACTTAAAGATAGAAAGTACAATAATAAGTACATTACAGATAATAATTTGAATCATAACTATACTTTTGTATATGAAATTTTAAAAGAAGAGCAAAAAAAATCATTCAAATTTTTAATAAACGCATTAGACATTAAGGAAAGTGATATAAATGGTAGAGAATAATCAAAGAAAAGCAGGAGCAGTCTTATCATATGCATCAATTATAATAAGTACTTTAGTACAACTTATTTATACACCTTTTTTAATAAGAATGCTAGGTCAAAGTGAGTATGGTTTATATTCTTTGACTGCATCTGTTATTGGATATTTAACAGTTTTTGATTTGGGATTTGGGAATGCAATAGTAGTGTATACATCTAAATATAGAGCTAAAAAGGAATTTGAAAAAGAAGCATTGATGCAAGGAATGTTTAAAGTAATATTTTATATTTTAGGAATAGTTATATCACTAATTGGAATTTTTTTATATTTTAATGTAGATTTACTTTTTGGCAAAACAATGTCTCCTTTGGAACTTAATAAAGCAAAAATTATGATGATAATATTGACATTGAATTTAGTTATAACTTTTATATTTAATATTTACTCATCAGTTATAAATGCTTATGAAAAATTTGTATTTCAAAAAGTTTTATCGATAATTAATACTATTTTAAAACCGTTAATTATGATACCTTTATTATTTTTAGGGTATAAGTCTATTACTATGTGTATAGCTATTTCATTAATAAATTTAATAGTTGTTTTAACAAACTACATTTATTGTAAAAAGAAATTAAAATTAAATATAAAGTATCAAGGATTCAATAAAAAATTATTTTTTGAAATATTTGGTTATTCATTTTTCATATTTTTAGGTGTCTTAGTTGATAAAGTTAATTGGAGTGTTGATCAGTTTATTTTAGGAGCTGTATCTGGTACAATTGCAGTATCAATATATGCGACTGCAAGTCATTTAAATCAACTATTTGTTAATCTATCAACTGCTATAAGTGGCGTTTTACTTCCAAAAATGAGTAAAATGGTGGCAGAAGAAGCTTCCTCTTATGAACTAACTAATGAAATGATAAAGGTTGGAAGAATTCAATATTTTGTAATATTTCTTATGGCTAGTGGTTTAGTTATAGTTGGTAAACCTTTTATAATTTGGTGGGTTGGTAGTGAATATGAATTATCATATTATGTTGCTTTACTATTAATTATTCCTGTTTGTTTTCCTTTGATCCAAAATTTAGGAATAAGTATTTTACAAGCTATGAATAAACATAAATTTAGAGCTATTGCAACTACGATTATGGCTTTTATAAATATAATAATTTCTTATTTTTTAGCAAAAAAAATAGGGGTTTTAGGGACAGCTTTAGGAACTTCTATTTCACTTATAGTTTGCAATCTTATTATTATGAATATTTATTATAGAAAAGTTATTCAATTAGAGATAGGCAGATTCTGGAAAGAAATTATAAAGATGAGTTTGACTTTTATATTACCAATATTTTTAATAATTATATTTATGATATTTTGTAAATTAAATGGTATTATAAGTGTTATAGTATATTCTTTATTTTATAGTGTTTGTTTTATTTTAATTTCTTATTTTATTACTATGAATGAGTATGAGAAAAATATAGTTAATAAAGTTTTACAAAAATTTCGTTTAAAAAGGTGAAATCTATGGAAAAAGTTATAGAAAAAGAATTGTGTACTGGATGTAGTGCGTGTCTTAATATATGTCCAAAAAATGCTATTGTAATGGTAGAGGATGATGACGGATTTATGCATCCAGTTATTGACAATAAAAAATGTATTGATTGTGGACTTTGTAAAAGAACTTGTCCAGTTTTAAATACTAAAAAAAATATTGCGATTAATAAATGTTATGTTGGATATAATAAAGATGAAATAATAAAAAATAATTCATCATCAGGGGGTGTTTTTAGTTTAGTTGCTGATTGGATACTTTCTAATGATGGAATAGTTATAGGAGCTGCTTTCGATAATAATAACAAATTAGTTCATATAGCTATAGAGACACCAGAAGAATTAGAACAATTAAGAGGATCGAAGTATCTTCAAAGTGAATTAAAAAATATTTTTATTGAAGTAAAGAAAAAAGTTGAAAATAGAAAAGTATTATTTGTGGGTACTCCTTGTCAAATAGCAGGGCTTAAATTTTTTTTAAAAAAGGAATATGCTAATTTATATTGTATTGATTTATTTTGTCATGGAGTTCCGAGCCCTAAACTATTTACAAAATATATAAAAGAATTAGAAAACAAATTTAATGATAAACTTTTAAGATATAATTTTAGAGATAAGATGACTGGTTGGGATACATATTCTAATACAGCGATTTTTGAAAAAAATAAAATGTCTGAATTAAGATTTAATAATAATTATATGAAATTATTTTTATCTGATATAGCGTTAAGAGAAAGTTGTTATAAATGCAATTTTAAATTAGGAAATAAATATGCAGATATAACATTAGGTGATTTTTGGGGAATAAAAAATTATTATCCTGAGCTATATGATAATAGAGGTGTTTCTGCAATAATTATTAATACAGAAAAAGGAGAAAAGCTATTTTCAAATATTAATAAAAAAATGGAATATAAAACTTGTCAGTTGGAAGAAATTATAGCAGGTAATAAATCGCTTATAAGTTCTAGTAAAATCTCTAAAAATAGGTGTAAATTTTTTAGAGAAATTGACTCTTATAAAGTAGAAGAATTAGTAAAAAAGTATGTTAAAAAAACAACTATAATAAAGAAAACTTTAAGAAAAATAAAAAAATATATAAAATTATAATTTTTATTGTGTTTTTTTTTGAAATCGTTTATCCTTAAATAAAGGAGAATTATATGAAAGAATATTATATTGATTTAGGCTCATCTACTATAAAGGTATATGAGTATAGAAATGAATTGAAGTTAATTGAAGAGTATTCAATTTATTTTAAGAATGATTTTGATAGTAAAAAGGGAATAAGTAGTAATAATTTGGATGAGTTGTGTGATTTTTTTGAAAATCTTAAAAATAAGTATAATTTAAAGTATGAAAATACTCATATATTTGTAACTGGTATTTTTAGAAATTTATGTTATCAAAAAAGAATGGAAATGGTTAAGTTATTTAATGATAGATTTGATTTGTTTTTTAATATTATTAGTCATGGTATTGAAAATTATTATTTAGCTAAAGCTATGGAAAATGATTATAATGATAAAAAAGTTTTAATTATTAATATGGGTGGTAAGACTACTGAACTTGTTACTTTTGAAGGTAGTAAAATTACTGATACTAAAAATTTAAATATTGGAGTTGCAGATTTACTTAATAATTTTAATAAAGTAAATGAACAAGTTAGTAAAAATACAATTGAAGAGATGGATAAATTTGTAGAAGAGAAACTTTCTGATATTAAATTAGATAATGATTATGATTGTTGTATTTTTACTGGTGGAGAAGAAAGATTTGAGTTATTAACTGGTTTTAATTTAGTTGAAAATACCTTATTTAATGATGGAGTACATAAGTACATGCTTTCTTTAGAAGACTATATTAGTGGTACAGAAAAAGTATTTTATGAGATTACTTTAGATGAATTATATAAATTGATGCCAAATAATCCTAAGTGGATGGATGGTGCTAGAAGTGGGGCGATTATTCCTTTAACCTTATTTAAAAAAGCAAATGTTAAATGGATTATTCCATCTGATTTAAACTTAATTAATGGTGTAATAAATGATTTATAAAAATAAGTAAATTAAATTTTAGATTGTTACTTTTTGGTAATAGTCTTTTTTTATTAAAATATTTTAGAAAATATGGTAGCAATTAATACTTTCTAGTAAAATAATTGACTTCTCTTTTTTTATTTAATAATATTAACAAGGATTATAATTTAGGAGAAGTATTATGTTAGTGAGTAGTATGAAAAAATATTATAAAAAGTTGAAGGATTATTTAAAATTAAAATATTTTAATAAATCTAATATCATTCCCTTAGCACCACGTATAGTTAATCAAGAATATGTATTTGAATATTTAAAAAGTATTCATGCGGCCGTTAAAAATAAAGATCTTTATAATATAGCAATTACGGGTAATTATGGTACAGGGAAAAGTTCTATAATAAAGACTTATATAAATAAATTAAAACTTAAAAAAAAGAATTATATTATTATAAATATTTCTTCTTATTTTAAAACAGAAAAAGAAGTAATTAATGGAGATAATAATATTTTAGAAAAAGATGAATTAGAATTAGTAGATAAAATAGAAGCTGCGATTATAAGACAAATTTTATATATTAATAGTTCTGATGAAATTGTAGAAAGTAGTTTAAAAAGAGTTACTGGAAAAAGAAGAAGAATAATTAATAATTTATCTTTAAATTTAGTATTTTATGGAATTTTATTTTACTTTTTATTTAGTTTTTATGAAAAAAATAAGGAACTTTTATTAATTATTTTTCCATTTATTAAAAATTTGGAAAGATTAGAAAAATTTGGATTAATGTTTTTAATTATTTTAGTAATGTTTTTTATAATTTCAATTCTTTATTTAATGACATCTTTAGTTCCTTTAATATTTAGTGGTCTAAAAACTTTGAGAATTAAGTTTGGGGTTAATGAGATAAATTTTTTAGAAAATGATGAAATAACTTTTAATAAAAATTTAGGAGAGATTATAACATTTTTTTCATATAATAAAGATTATAAAATTATAGTTTTTGAAGATATAGATCGTTTTTGTAAAGATATTACTTTAAAGGTTATAGAAGATTTAAAAGAGTTGAATTACAAAATTAATAATTCTAATTCGGTATCCCAAAAAGTTTCTTTTATTTATTTGTTTAGAGAAGATATATTTTTAAGTGTTGAAGATAAAAGTAAATTCTATGATCATATTGTTTCTATAATGCCTATTTCAACATATTATAATTCAAAAGATAATTTATTGGAATTATTAAAGGAGAGAAAATGTGATGTATTTCCCGATAAAAAATTAATTAGTATCGTCTCAGACTATATTTTTGATCAGAGAACTTTAATTACTATTGTTAATTCATATGAGTTATTTAGTAATATTTTAAAATCTAATGATAAGGATAAAATTTTTGCAATTGCAGTTTTTAAAAATTATTATTATAAAGAATATGGGAATATTTTATTAAGAGATAATGAAATAGAAAAAAGATTTAAATCACTTTATAATAAAAAAAGATATTTAATAGATTTAATTGAAGATGAGAATAAAGATTTAATTAATAAGAAAGAAATTGTTTTAGATGAAAATGAAAAAAATAAAAAGGAATTAAAACAATTACTTTGGTTAAATGCTATTAAAGATAAAAATGTAGATTATTTTTTTATAAAAAATAAAAAATATAAATATGAAGACTTTATTGATGATAGTTTTGATATTTATTTATTAAAAGAAAATGTTTGTTATGTTAATGGGATTTTTGAATTGGATTATTCACATTTTGGTAATAAGGAGATGTTTTTTAAAGATTATGAAATGTCTAAAAATCGAAAACTTGACGATATAAATAATAAATTATTAAAAAATATAAGAAAAATAAAGTTAATTAATGAGATGGATATAGCAGAAATTTATAATGACTTGGAGTTTAGTGAAAATAAAGATTTACTTGATGAATTGATCTATAATAAATATATTGAAAATGACTATTTAGATTATATTACTGCTCCATCTTCTTCAGGTATGACTGGTAGTGATAATAAATTTATATTTGATGTAAAGCATAAAACTTTATCTTATATGACTAAAATTTCAAGTTTTTCCATTATAATTGAACAATTAGAAGATTATTTTGATGATTATTATATTTTGAACTTTTATTTAATTATTTTTTTAATTGATAATCTTGATAAATATAATAAACTTTATATTAGGATTATTAATCAATTTAAAATAATATCAAAAGAACATTTAGATTTTTTTTATTTATTAATAAATAATAATAGAGAATATTTTTATAAATTTATTAATTCTATAAAAAATCAAAAAATTGATATTTGGAATAATATTATCCAAGTTGAGGCTTCATCTTTTATTAAAGAAAATGTCTTTATAGGGATACTTATTACTAATAGTTACTGTAATTCGATGAAAAAAGGTTCTCAAAAAAGTTTTTGTGAATTTGCTAATAGTTTTTTTAATAATTCCCTTAATTATAATTTAAATCTTTTACTTAAAAATTCTATAATACGAAAAAATATTACTACTTATATTGGATATAACTTACGAATTAAATATTTAAACGATTTTAGTGATTTTAATAAGAATTTTTTTATTGAAAAGGGACTATATGAATATAATGATTTAAATATAAAAGAGATATTAAAATTTATTCCGTATGATTTAAATAATAGTAATGTGACTTCACATGAAGAAGGGAAAGTTTTTTTATTTCATATTGAGAAAAGTTTTAAATATTTTTTCTTAGAATATTATAAAAATAATGATATTTTAATTAATAATAGTAAATTAATAAAAGTAATTTTGAGACAGAAATTATCTCAAGAAATAAAAAAAGAGATCTATCGTAGAGAGAAATTTCAATTAAATTCAAATGAAATCGATAATTATCTTGTAGTAGATACTTTAAAATATAATCATTTTATTATTGCTTGGAAAGATATTTTAAAGTTTAATAATTTAAAAAAGCAAGATTTATTAATTGAGATAATTATTAAGAATAAAAGTGAGTTATTTTTAGTAAATAATATTAAAAATAATAAAGATGTTTTAAGACAAAATATTAATTTAATTAAAATATTATTTTTAGAGTTACTAAAGAGAGAATATTTAGAAGAGGCAGAAATTCTTTCGAAGAAAGTATTATCTGATCAAGATGTTAAGATTAGTTCGATAGCTACATTAAAAGATAGCGCTATAACACTTTTATTAAAATATAATATGTTAAAGTATTCGAAAATAGCTCTTAATAGAATTTCTAAGATAGATAAAAATTTAATAATATCTTTTTTAGAAAATTGGTATAATGAAACAAAATCAGCAAATTTAATATTTAAAGCAATTATGGGAAATAATCTATATGAAGAGTTATTTTTTAAATGTAGAGAAATTGATGTTAATGAAAAAATTAAAATAATATTAAATAATTATAGTAAAGATGTTATTTGGAAGATGCTATCATTAGTTTTAATAACGGGTAAAATTTATAATATTTCAAATCCTAGTAAAAGTATAAAAAAGATGTTTTTAGATAAATATAAAATGTATTTTTTAGTTTATGAAATAAATGAAAAAATTATTAAATTTAGTTTTAAATCTTCATGTTAAAAGTGTATAATATTATCATGAAGGGAGTATCTTAAATGGGTGAAATAAAATGTCCTAATTGTTTGAGTGTTTTTCAAATAAATGATACATATTATAATAAAATTGTTAAGCAAATAAGAGATAAGGAATTTATAGAAGAGTTACAGGCTAGAGAAAAGCAATTTGAAGAGACTAAGAATGCTAGTATAAAGTTAGTTAAAGCAGACTTAGAAAAAGAGAATGCTACTAAGTTGAATGAAAAGGAAATTGAAATTATTAGACTTAAAAATCAATTAGAAATAGTTGAAGAACAAATTAAGAATCAATTAGAAAAAGATTATATATTAAAATTAAATCAAAGTAGAGAAGAAGTTAATGAATTAAAGAATAAATTAAAGATAATAGATAGTGAAAATGCTCTTAATTTGAAGAATGTTCTTATGGAAAAAGAAAATGAAATTATTACTTTAAATAATAAATTATCGTCTTCTAGTAATGAGTATTTATTAAAAGAGAAAAATATTAAAGATTCTTATGAAGAAAAACTTAAAAATAAAGATTTAGAGATTGCTTATTATAAAGATTTTAAGGCTCGTCAATCGACAAAAATGATAGGAGAGTCTTTAGAGCAACATTGTAGTGTTGAATTTAATCGTATAAGGTCTTTATTTAAAAATGCTTATTTTGAAAAGGATAATGATTGTAGGAATGGTTCTAAGGGTGATTTTATTTTTAGAGATTTTGATGATGATGGAATGGAAATTGTTTCTATAATGTTTGAGATGAAGAATGAGGCTGATAAAACTAGTACAAAACATAAGAATGAAGATTTCTTTAAGGAACTTGATAAAGATAGAAAAGAGAAAAAGTGTGAGTATGCGGTTTTAGTTTCTTTATTAGAAATAGATAATGAATTTTATAATACAGGGATTGTAGATGTATCTTATCGTTATTCAAAAATGTATGTAATTAGACCACAATTTTTTATACCTTTAATTACATTAATTCGTAATATTGCACTAAATGCTTTAGAATATAAAAAACAACTTAAAGTTATAGAAAATCAAAATATTGATATTTTACATTTTGAAGAGAATATGCAGTCTTTTAAAGATGCTTTTGGAAGAAATTATCGTTTAGCTAGTGAGAAATTTAAGAAAGCTATTGATGAAATTGATAAGACGATTGATCATTTACAAAAAACAAAAGAAGCATTGTTATCAAGTGAAAATAATTTGAGACTTGCTAATAATAAAGCTATGGATTTAACTATTAAGAAGTTAACAACTGATAGTCCAACTCTTATAGAAAAGTTTAATGAAATTAAAAATGATAAAAAATAATAGTGAGGGATATTATGCAATTAGATAATTTTTATTTAGAAAAATATGATAGTACTATTCCAATACACAAAACTGTAATTGTTGAATTGTGTAACGATAAAAATAGTAGTGATTTTTTAGGAGATTTAGAGTACCATATTTTAGAAGTTAATAAAAGAAAAGAAGAAACTTTTGAGTTAGAAAATATTATTTATATAGCTTTTTATAATTATAATCCAATAGGTTTTATTTCTCTAACACATAAAAGTGAGCGCTATGAAATTGCTTATGGTATTACACCTAAATTTAGAGGGTATCATTTGGGATCTTTACTGCTTTTGGAATTTAGTGAGAGAATATTTATGGAATTTGATAAAATTAATGAATTAACTTTAATGATTAGTAATCAAAATACAAGTAGTAAGAAAACGGCTTTACTAGCAGGTTTTGATAAAGTTTCTTCAGCTAAATATGTGCAAAGAAGAAAATGAAAAAATAAACACTTGATTTATTATTTATGAAGTTTTAAAATAATAAAAGTATGGAGTGTTGTAGATGAAAAAGATATTTAATTTTAGAGGAAAAAAAGAAAAAATAAGTGATATTTATAAAAAAGAAATTGAAAATGAATTTAAAAATAATGGAGTTGTTTTATCTTTTGCTTTTTCTATTATAATAATTGGAATTATATCAATTTTTTATCAAAATAGTAAAACTTTATTAATAGGAATTGCTATTAGTTCATTTTTATTAACTATTATTCAATGTATAAGTAGTGGAAACAATATTTTAAATATTTTTCCTATTTTTACTTTATTGTTATTTGGTTTTTTTCCAAAAACAATAGAAAATATTCCAGGTATTAATATATTGATAAAAGATGAATATTGTAATTTGATTATATTTATTTCTTTTGCTTTAACTTTTTTTACTCAATCTTTGAAAAATATTTTATATAATCATAAAATAGAATGTTTATCTATTGATTATAATAATGATAAAAATAAGATGATAAAATCTCAATTAGAAATAATTAATAATATTAAAGTTAAAGTTGCTAAGATTAAGACGATATCAGAAGAAAAAGGTTTATACGATTTGACATTTAATAAAGCTATAAATGAATTAAATGAGTATACGTTAAATGAGACTTTTATAAATAATGTTAAATCTACTTTAATTAATAAAGGCAGTGAGGATAGGAAAAGTACTTTTAATATAGAAGAAATAGAGCAATCAATTCTTTTAAATAGTGGTGTTGTAAAAAGAAAGATTAATGCTAGTAAAGATATAGATAATGAATAGTAAAAATATTAAGTTTATGTTATATTTTTGTTGTGAGGTGACTAAATGAACTCAAGAGGAAGAAGAAAAAAATCTTTTAAAAGAATATTAAAACATAAAATTTTTCGTAAAAGAAATATTTTTAGTATTTTTAGTTTTGTTTTAGGAATTGTTTTAATAATTTTGATGCTTTTAACTAATATTTTTCCTATTAAGTATTATCTTCTTATTACTGGTTTTGTTTTCTTTTTTAATATATTAGGTATTTTACTAATTAATGTACATAAAAAAGTAATTTTAAAAATAATAGGAGTTGTTATATTAATTTTTTCATTTGTTAGTAATATTGTAGCTTTATATTATATTAATACTACAAATGAATTTATAAATAAATCTTTTGTATCTAATAATAAATATAATAAAAATATATATTATGTAATTACTAAAAAGAGTAATAATTTGAAAGAGTCTGATATTAGTGGTGTTGTTGCAACTTATAAGGAGACAGCAAATCTTAGTGAAGCATTAGAAAAACTTAGTGATAAACATTCTGTTTTAGAAGAACAATTTATTGACTTAGGGGCTATGTTTGATAGTTTAAATAATGATAGTACTAAGTTTATGCTTATTGACAAAGCATCTTTTGAAATTGTTTTTTTAATTGATAGTAATTTGAGACGAGAAGATTATCAAATTATTTATGATTTAGATATTTTTACTAAGAAAAAAATAAGTGATGGTACTAATTCTAAGAAATTTAATATTTTTATTGGTTTAGAAAATTTTGCTGGATTAATGGATTTTAATATGATTGCTAGTATTAATATGGATACTTATCAAGTTCTTTTAACTTTAATACCAAGAAATTATTATATTGAAGTGCCTGAAAAAGGTGGAAGACGTGATAAATTAGGTTTTATGAATATTTATGGAGCAGATACTAATAAAAAAGCAATAGAAAAACTATTTGATATTAAAATTGATTATAACTTAATTTTAAATACAAAAAATTTGGTTAATATTGTAGATTATGTAGGTGGAGTTTCATTTTGTTGTGATAATGATTTTACAACAACTTATACTTTAGGAAAAGATGAGTTTGTTAATAGAGAAGATAAATTACATATAGTTGAAGGATGTCAACAAATAGATGGAATTGATGTAGTTAATGTGGTAAGAGATAATGAAAATTTCTTTAAAGAAGATAGTAATAATTTAGAAAAGATTGTTGTAGCAATATTTAAAAAATTAATTAGTACTGATAGTATTATTCATTATAGTGAAACATTAAATACTTTGGAATCGTTATATGAGACTGATATTTCAAAAGAAATTGTAACTAGCTTCTTAAAAAATATTTTAAATAATAGTGATAAATGGCAGATAACTACTCAAATTGTTTCAGGAGAAGAAAGATTTGAAAAAGTTCATTTGTCAAATATGACTGATTTGGTAATAAATCCTACTTATGATACTATAGATCAAGCTAGTACTAAAATAAAAGGTCTTTTAAATAAGTGATTTTTGAGGTGATAGTTTGAAATATAAAATTTTTATTATTATTTTTCTTTTAATAGGATGGGCTGGAGTAATTTTTTATGCATCAAATAAAACTAGTACTGAAAGTAATAAAGCTAGTAAAAATCTTATTAAAAGTAGTTTAGTGATTAGTATAAAAATCACTAATAAATTAAATATTACAGATATTGATATTAGAGAACAAAATATAAATAAAATAGTAGAAGAGATTAATTATCCCTTAAGAAAATGTGCTCATGCAACAGTGTATTTTGTACTTGCTATTTTAATATTTATATTATTAAAAATAATTGGTTTAAGAAGAAGTTTAATTATTTTATTTACTATAGTTTTTTGTTTTTTATTTTCAATTACCGATGAATATCACCAAACCTTTGTTGAAGAAAGAACAGGTCAATTTAGTGATTGTTTAATAGATACAACAGGTTCTTTTATTGGAGTAAGTATCATGTGTTTGATTTTTAGAAAGAAAAGTAAATAAGATTTCTACTATTAGTAGAAATTTTATTGTGAAGTAAAAAGTGATATGTTAAAATAAAAAATACAATTTATAGAGATAGGTGTTTTATATGGATGATGAATTTATTACATTAATGAAAAAAGTAAATGTTAATGATACTAATTCTTTAGATGTTTTTGTCGATATTAATTTAGTAAATATTTTTAATATGTTTGATAGGGAAAATACTTTTCATTATAAGGCTTTAGTAGAAGGGATAATTTATCAAGATACATATCTTAGAGAATATGGTGATATTGATAATTTTGTTTGGAATTATAAGATGTTAAAAAATTTCTTAGTAATTATTATTAATAATTTTAAGAGTTATTTAATTAATTTAGATTTTGAAGATGGATATTCTGATTTTAATTTTGTTAGTTTATATATTTATAATATACTTTCGTATGCTTTATTTAATTATAAGAAGAAAATTGATTATCAAGTTATGCTAAATACTTTGAAGGGAATTGAGCAAATACCTCTAAGTTTAAAAATTGATATAGCTAATTTTGTAATTAAAGAACTTAAGTTATTTTATCTTAAACATCCTTTTTCATCTAAGATAAAGATTCATCAAAAAAGAAGAATTATTCAATTTCCAAAAGAAGATTTTAATTAAACTTTTAAAGATTATTTTATAAAATTAAATTTATTTAATTTTTTCTTTTGGATTAAAATTAGTTGTAAAAAAAAGTAAAGTTACATTGAAAAATAATATATATTTGTTTATAATTATCTATAGTGAAATATTAGGAGTGATAAAATATGGCAAGTAAATATGATGCTACATCGATAAAAATACTAGAAGGATTAGAAGCTGTTCGTAAAAGACCTGGTATGTATATTGGCTCAACTGATAAAAGGGGTCTTCACCATCTTATATGGGAAATTGTTGATAATTCAGTAGATGAAGCAATTAATGGATATGGTGACTATATTAAAATTACTCTTCATAAAGATAAATCGGTAAGTATTGAAGACCATGGACGTGGTGTTCCAACTGGAATGCATGAATCTGGAAAGTCAACTCCAGAAGTTATTTTTACAGTTCTTCATGCTGGAGGTAAATTTGAAAGTGATGGATATAAAGTTTCTGGAGGACTTCATGGAGTAGGTTCTTCTGTTGTTAATGCGTTATCTAAATGGATGGAAGTTACTATTAAACGTGATAAAGAAGAAAACTACATTCGTTTTGAAAATGGTGGACATGTTGTTCAGCCTCTAAAAAAAATAGGTACTACAAATAAGACAGGAACAATAGTACGTTTTATGCCTGATGATTCTATTTTTTCAACAATTAATTTTTCTTATACAACAGTTTGTGAAAGAATGCAGGAGAGTGCTTTTTTACTTAAGGGTATCACAATAGAAGTAGTAGATGAGGAAGATTTAAGAGAAGCTAAGTTTCATTATGAAAGAGGAATTGAAGAATTTGTTGAAGATTTAAATAAAGGTAAAAATACTCTTCATAAAGTGTTATCAATAGAAGGTGTAAAAGATAAGATTGAAGTAGAAATTTCTATGCAGTATACTGATACATATAATGAAAATATTGTGAGCTTTGTAAATAACGTTAAAACAATAGATGGTGGTTCTCATGAGTCTGGTTTTAAAACAGCTTTAACAAGAGTATTTAACGATTATGCTAAAACGAATGGTTTTGTAAAGGGAAAAGATAAGGCTTTTGAAGGTAGTGACGTTCGTGAAGGATTAACTGCTGTTTTAAGTTTGAAAATTCCTGAGGGAATATTACAATTTGAAGGACAAACTAAGGGAAAACTTGGTACTCCTCAAGCAAAGTCAGCAGTTGAGAGTGTAGTTACTGAGAGAATTCGTGTTTTTTTAGAAGAAAACAAAGTAATTGCAACAGAAATAATAAATAAAAGTTTACGTAGTAAAATTGCAAGAGAAGCAGCAAGAAAAGCAAGAGAGGATGCTAGAAAAGGTACTAGTAAAAAGAGGGAAGAACGTTCTTTATCAGGTAAACTTGCTCCAGCTGGGAGTAAAGAGAAAGATAAAAAAGAGTTGTTTTTAGTCGAGGGAGATTCAGCAGGAGGTTCTGCTAAACAGGGAAGAGATAGAAAATATCAAGCAATTCTTCCATTACGTGGTAAAGTATTAAATACTGAAAAGACAAAAGAAGAAGATATTTTAAGAAACGAAGAAATTAATACGATGATTTATACGATTGGGGCAGGATATGGATCAAACTTTGATATAAAAGATTGTGAATACTCTAAAGTTATTATCATGAGCGATGCTGATGAAGATGGAGGACACATTCAATGTTTATTATTAACTTTTTTCTATCGTTATATGAAACCTTTAATAGAAGATGGTAGACTTTTTGTTGCCCTTCCACCACTTTTTAAAATTCAAAGTGGTAAGAATATAGATTATGCTTATACAGTAGATGAAATGAAAGAAAAGACTAAAGGAAAAAAATGTGATATTCAAAGATATAAAGGACTTGGTGAAATGAATGCAGATCAACTTTGTGAGACTACCATGAAACCAGGAAGTAGAACTTTAATTAGAGTTAATATAGAGGATGCTCAACTGGCTGAAAAACGTGTTTCTGTTTTAATGGGAGATGAAGTTGCTCCAAGAAAAGAATGGATTGATGAAAATGTTGAGTTTACTTTAGAAGATAATTATGAGATATAGGAGAAAATATGAAAGATAACACGTATATAATTCCGGCAGTCGATTTTTATGTTGGAATATCGGAATTTGGAACACTAGATAATATATTTAAAGAATTAAAAGAAGGTAAGATGAAGTTTATTCCTTTTGAATGTGTTGATGGATTACTTATAGAAGATTTAGGATTTCTTCTTTTAGAAAAAAATTTGATAGTAGTTGCAATTAATAAACTTAATTTTTATAAAGGTGAAAATAAACAAGTAATTAATAATGTTCTTAATCTAACGGTTTTTAATAAAGAAGAATTAGATTCTTTAAAAGAAAAAACAATTGATAAGATTGTAGAAGAAAAATATGAATTACTTTATAAAGAAGCTCCATTGAGAGGCCGTCATATTTTTAATAGTTTTTTTGAAAGATATCAAGATGGCGATTATAATAAGACAAAAGAAAGAGTTAAAAAACTAATAGAAAATAATAGAAAGTAGTGGTAAATATGCCAAGAAAGAAAACTGAAACAGAAGAGGTAATTGAGAAGATTTTTGATTATACTTTAGAAGATATAATGGGTGAGAGATTTGGTAGTTATTCAAAATATATAATTCAAGATCGTGCTATACCTGATGCTAGGGATGGTTTAAAACCAGTTCAAAGACGTATTTTGTACTCAATGCATAAAGAGAAAAACACATATGATAAGGGTTATCGAAAGAGTGCTAAAACAGTTGGAGATGTTATAGGTAATTATCATCCTCATGGTGATTCTTCTATATATGATGCGATGGTTAGAATGAGTCAACATTGGAAAACTAGACTTCCATATATTGATATGCATGGAAATAATGGATCTATTGATGGCGATAGTCCCGCTGCTTATCGTTATACTGAAGCAAGACTTTCTAAAATTAGTAATGAAATGCTTCGTGATATTGATAAAGATACAATTGAGTTTGCACCAAACTTTGATGATACTACAGTAGAACCGACTGTTTTACCTGCACGTTTTCCAGCTCTTTTAGTATATGGTTCGCAAGGAATATCTGCAGGATATGCGACTAATATTCCACCTCATAATTTAACTGAGATAATTGAGGCAACAATTCACAGAATAGATAATCCAAATTGTGGTTTAGATACTTTGATGAAATATGTTAAAGGACCTGACTTTCCAACAGGTGGTATTGTTGAGGGGTTAAATGGTATAAAGGATGCTTATACTACTGGACGTGGTAGAATAATAATTAAAAGTCGATATACTATTGAAAAAGAAAAATCATCTTTACAAATTGTTATTACAGAAATTCCTTTTGAAGTTAATAAAGCTTTAATGGTTAAAAAAATTGATGATATTAGAATAGATAAAAAAATTGAAGGAATAGTTGAAGTTAGAGATGAATCTGCAGCTGATGTTAGAATTGTAATTGAATTAAAGAAAAATGCTAATGTTGATTTGATTATTAATTATTTACTTAAAAATACTGATATGCAGATAAGTTATAATTTTAATGTTGTTTCTATTGTTAATCGACGTCCAAAATTACTTGGTTTAAAAGAAGCATTAGATGCCTTTATTAATCATCAAAAAGAAGTGGTAAAAAGAAGAACTGAGTTTGATTTAGCTCATGCTAAAGCTAGATTTCATATAGTAGAAGGGTTAATTAAATGTATATCAATTTTAGATGAAGTTATAAAAACTATACGTGAGAGTAAAAATAAAAGTGATGCTAAAGAAAATTTAATTAAAAAATATGAGTTTAGCGAAGCTCAAGCAGAGGCTATTGTTACATTGCAACTATATCGTTTGACTAATACTGATGTTGTTGCACTTGAAGAAGAAAAAGCTGGACTTGAAAAAATTATTAATGGTTTAACAGCAATCCTTGGAAGTGAAGATGTTTTAAAATCTGTTATGAAAAAAGATTTACGTTCTGTTAGAGATAGTTATCCAACACCTCGACTTACTGACATTAAAGAAGAAATAACAGAAATAAAAATTGATGAGACAGCAATGATACCTAAGGAAGATGTTGTTGTAATGGTTACAAAAGATGGTTATATTAAGAGAACTTCATTTAGGAGTTATACATCTTCTAATCCTGAAGATATAACGCTAAAAGAAAATGATTATATGATTGGCTTATATGAAATGAATACAACTGATACAATTTTAGTGTTTACATCAGGAGGAAATTATTTACATATTCCAGTTCATATAATACCAGATTTAAAATGGAAGGATATGCCAAAACATGTAAGTAATGTAATTGAACTTCCTCCAGAAGATTTAATTATAGGAGCTATTCCTGCATATGATTTTTCTAGTAACAAAAATATTATTATTACTTCTAAAAATGGTATGATTAAAAGAAGTAAACTAAAAGATTTTAAATTACAAAGATATAATAAAGCATCTAGTTGTATGAAACTTAAGGATGATGATCAGGTAATAAGTGCGATGGTTGAAAATTATGAGGCTGTATTTTTAACAACAAATACAGGATATGGACTTAGCTTTTTAACTGAGGAAATACCATTAGTTGGTGTAAAAGCAGCAGGTGTAAAAGCGATGAAGTTAAAAGATGATTATCTTGTTTCTATAAATAATTTCTCTTATAGTACGCATGAATATATATCAATTATTACAACAAAAGGAACAGGTAAGAGAGTTAGATTAGGAGAATTTGAATTATCAACACGAACAAGAAGAGGAATACAAGTACTCCGAGAAGTTAAGTCTAATCCATATCTTGTTTTAAAAACATTTATTGAAGATTCTAAAAATTATATTGGGATAAGAAATTCTGATATTACAAATATAAAATTAACTGAATTACCTATTGCAGATAGATATTCAACAGGAAGTTTAATTTCTAAACATGAATTAAATGATGCTTTTTCTATTGTTACCTTAACAAGAGTTGCAAAGGAACAAGAAGAAATATCTTTAAATAATGATGAACCTAAAATAATTAAAGTTATAGAAAAAGATACTTTAAAAAAAGATAAGGTTTCTTTGCAGGAAATAGATGATAGATTAATGACAATAGAAGATTTTATAAAATAAGAAGTTAAAATACTTCTTTTTTTATTATTGAGACATATAATTTAGTGGTGATAATATGTCAAAAGATACATTTAAATCGTTTGCAAGACTACATCCAGAACTTGCAACAACCGTATTAAACGGTAAAGCATCATGGCAACAACTCTATGAATTATTTGAAATATATGGAGAAAAAAACTCTATATGGAATAATTATCTTTCAGCTTCATCTACCATAACTGATAGTGTAACATCAGCAACTTCTTCAGTTAGAGATGTAGTTAATACGATTAAAAATTTAGATATGGATTCAGTACAAAAAGGAATAACTAATATTCAAAAAACTATTGGTCTATTGCAAGATATTGGATTAGGGGCAGGATCTAAAATACCAACAACAAAAACATATGAACCAAGACCACTATATAAACATTTTGAGGATTAATGAAGATAGAATTAAATCAACAAATAAAAGCTAATCCAATAATTTATAATTATTTAAGGGATGATTCTAAACATTATAAATATTTATATAGAAATAGAGAACATATTAAAGTTATAGAGCAACTTGCTAAAGAAAAATATAAATTAAGAAGTGTTGATAAAATAGAAAAATTAAAAAATAACATAGATTTAATAAAAACATTTATGGATGTATTAAATTAATTATGATAAAATAAAAATATGGAAAAATTAATTGAAGTAGTTGACAATTTAAAAAAGAGTTTAGATCGACATGAAAAAATTATTAAGATAAAAGAACTTAATAAAAAAATTAAAAATGATAAAGAATTAGTTTCTTTAATTGAATAATATAAATTAGTAAAAGATGAAAAGATAAAAGATAAGATAAATAAAAATGATTTATTTAGAGAATATAAACTTTCAGAAAATGAAGTTAATTTTCTAATATTAGAAATAAATGCAAAGCTAAAAGAAATAACGAATAAGGGTAAGTGTAGTTTATGAAGATAATTAGTGGTAAATATAAGGGGAGAAAATTAGATGGTTTTGATATAGATGGTACTAGACCAACTATGGATAGAGTTAAAGAAAGTTTATTTGGTACTATTCAAAATTATTTAGATAATAGTATAGTATTAGATTTATTTTCTGGTAGTGGTAATTTAGGGATAGAGGCATTAAGTGAGGGTGCTAGTAAAGCTTATTTAGTAGATAATAATAAAAAGGCAATTGAGATTATTAAAAAGAATATTACTAATTTAAATGTTTTAATGGCTGAAGTTTTAAAAATGGATTATAAAAGAGCATTAAATTACTTTTATGAAGAGAATATTTTATTTGATTTGATATTTTTAGATCCTCCTTATAAAACTAATTTTTTAGAAGAAAGTCTTATATTAATAGAAAAGTTTAATCTTTTAAAAGATAAAGGAATAATTGTATGTGAGAGTAATAGTTTAGATAAAATTGTTTATTCTTCTAAATTTACTATGATAAAAAATAAAAAATATGGTGATAAATATATAGTTTTACTTAAAAAAATGTGATATCATTATTGTAGAATAGATGGTGATATGATGAAAAAACTTAGTAATAAAGGGTTTGCTATAT
The DNA here is from genome assembly GCA_910589335.1 of uncultured Bacilli bacterium. Lineage (GTDB taxonomy): Bacteria > Bacillota_I > Bacilli_A > RF39 > UBA660 > UBA3789. The sequence continues at coordinate 20,030 of CAJUTW010000019.1, forward strand.
CAACTGTTATTTATGGTCTTTCTATAATGGGTGTTTTAATAATATCTATTTTGATGGGAATACTCTCTACTACTAGAAAAAATACTAAGGAGTTAGCTAATTCAATTGAAGAAGAATTAAATAGATTTAGTAAAACTAATTATACATTTAGATATAAAAATAATGAACCTGCTCAAGAATATGTTGTTCCAGAGGGACAAAGTGGTTATTATAAGATAGAGCTTTTTGGAGCTTCTGGAGGAAATGGTGGAGGACTTGGAGCTTATACATCAGGGGTTATAAAATTAATGGAAAAAGAAAAGCTTTATTTTTATGTTGGAAAAAAAGGTTCTAGTGGTAGAGGTGGCGGATCAACTGATGTTAGAACAGAAGGAGGAGGATACGCTACATTATCTTCCTATAGAAATAGAATAATGGCAGCTGCTGGTGGTGGTAGTGATCCATCAGCTGATGGTGGAACTATGTATGGATATAGTTTGTCTATGAAATCTAATGGAGGAGAAATTGACGCTAAAGACAATGGAGATTTTAACTTATTAAATGGTACTACTTTAATTGGAACAACAAATTCTTTTAAATTAAGTTCTGTCTCATATAGTGTAGATGGTAATTCACCTAGAGGTCATAACTTAGGTGGAGGAGGAGGATATAATCAATCAAATAATAGTACAGTAGGAGGAACTTCTTATATTTCTGGTTATGCAGGGCAACATATGACTAATGGTAGGTATTTTTATGATGGAATGATGTATCCTGGTGTTAATTTAGGTGATGGTTTTGCAAAAATTGAGAAAGTATCATCAATAATAGAAGAAAATAATATTTTAAAAAGAAAAAATCTAAAGATGAATAATGTTGTTAAAATTAGAGATTGTTTATCTACTTCAAATACTAATAACATTACTTGGAAAAAGTTAGAAGCGATAGAAAATGGTAAAAATGTTGTTACTACTTCTTATAATACCTCAAAACCATCATATTCATGTAGAGAATATAATCTTATAAAAGCTTCGAATTTAGATGAAATTGCAGTGTGGCATAATGCAGGAGTAGACTATCGTAATCACACAATTGAAGTAAAACATAGTAATGGAGTATGGGAGTTTATAAAAGGAGTAGGGAATTCTACAGAATTATCGGAAACAGAAACAGTAACTGGATTTAGAATTTCTGCATATCAACCTGATTATACTTTACAGCTTCCTGATAGTGGTAATTATTATATAGTGCCTGTTTTATCAGAAAATAAATGTTTAACTGCGTCTGATGATGAATTTTTAAATAATTTTTATACAAAATTAGATTATTTTAATGGTTCAAAAAGACAAATATGGTCTATTACATTATTACCAGATAATTTGAAAGGTAATAATTCTTTGAAAGAATATAAAATAACAGAATTAGCAGGATACAAGTCTTTGCGAATTATTGAAGATGAAAGTATGGTTGGTAATAAAATTGGTACTTCAAAATTTAATCAGATTACAAGAGATGAGAGTTTGATTTGGGAAGTTAATCCAGTTGGTAATGGTACTTATGTTATTGCTTCTAGTGATAAAAATTCAAGGGCCGTAACTGATCCATATTATGGAACTAATGTAGTTTCTAAAAATAATAATGAAATTATTATTGGAAGAAATAATGTTAATACAACAAGGTTTAAATTAATAGCATTAGATTATTAGTAGTAATTTTTATTACTAATTTTTTATTTTTGGCACAAACTATTGACAAGTGCTAAAAAAAAGCATAAACTATTATTAGCACTTGATAAAAAACAGTGCTAGGAGGTTGATGTTATGTTGACTGAAAGACAAGAAAAAATATTAAAATTAATAGTTGAAAAATATGTTAAAGACCCAATTCCAGTAGGTTCAAAAGTAATTTCGAAGTTAATCAATTGCTCACCAGCTACTGTTCGAAATGAGATGGGTGAACTTGAAAAGTTTGGACTATTAGAAAAAACACATACTTCTTCAGGAAGAGTTCCATCAGAAGCAGGTTATCGTTATTATGTTGATAATTTAATGGAACTTAAAAAAATGAATGCTGAAGATATGTTAAAGTTACAAAGAGTCTTTAAAAATCAGCAACTTGCTCTATCTGATGTAATAACAAAGTCTTTGCAAGTTATATCGGATATGATGAATTATACAACGATTGTACTTGGTAGTACATCTCATGAGAATCTTCTAAAATTAATAGAAGTAGTTCCGATTGATGAAGTTAGTATGACAGTTATAATTGTTACTGATAAAGGTCATGTAGAACATAAAAATATAAAACTACATGATGTACCATTAGAAGAAGTAAAGAAAATGGTAGGTCTAATAAATAACTTAATCTCAGGTACTCCAATTGATGAAGTAAGTAAAAAATTAGAGTATGAAATAAAACCTATTATAGGAAATTATGTAAGACAACATGAACAATTATATAATGCTTTCTATCATGTATTTACTGATTTTACTAATCAAGAAATAAATATTATGGGAAGAAATAAAATGTTGGAACAACCAGAATTCTCCTCAAATATTGATAAAATTAAAACTGTATTTAATAAATTAGAAGATCATGAGGTTTTAACTAATATCGTTGAAGATAATGATAATAATATTAGAGTTTATATAGGTAATGAAAATAATATAGATAGTGATGTAACAGTGGTTAAAACTAAATTTAAAAATGGTCCAGAGGAAGGTACTATTGCGATTGTTGGACCTAAGAGAATGGAATATGATCGAGTTGTTTCATTACTAGAATACATGAGGGAAAATATTGAAAGGTAGGCTTTTATGGAAAAAGAAGAAAATATTGAAGTATTAACAGAAGAAAAAGAAGTTTCAAAAAAAGATAAAAAGCAAGAAAAAAAAGTAGAAAAGAAACTTTCGAAAAATAAAGATTCTAAATTATTAGAGGAAATAGAAGCGTTAAAATTGACTAATAAACAATTGAGTGATGAAAATATTAGTTTAATTGAAAAAGTAAAAATTGCTCAAGCTGAGTCAATAAATTATCGTCGTCGTAAAGATGAAGAGACAAACCAACTATTAAAATATGCAAATCAAGATTTAATTATGGAACTTATTTTAGTGGTAGATAATTTTGAGAGAGCAATTAAATTAGATGATAATGATTTAACTGATGAGGTATCAAAGTTCTTAGCTGGTTTTAAAATGATGTATGCTAATTTAACAGAGATATTGAAGAAGTTTGGAGTAGAAGAAATTAATCGTGTTGGAGAAAAATTTGATCCAAATCAAGAACAAGCATTACTAACTGATACTGTTGAAGATATGGAAGATGAAGTAGTAATTGAAGTTTTATTAAAGGGATATAAATTAAAAGAAAAGGTTATTCGTCCAGCATCTGTTAAAATAAATCAAAAATAAAAAATAATTAAATAAAGGAGAGATATATTTATGGGTAAAATAATAGGAATAGATTTAGGAACAACAAATTCATGTGCTGCTGTATTAGAAGCAGGAGCACCAAAAGTAATACCAAATCCAGAAGGAGGAAGAACAACTCCATCGGTTGTGGCTTTTAAAAAAGGAGAAAAAATAGTAGGAGATGCTGCTAAACGTCAAGCTCTTACTAATCCTAATACAGTAATTTCAATAAAGAGAAAAATGGGAACTAATGAGAAAGTGGAATTAGAAGGTAAGAAATATTCCCCAGAAGAAATTTCTGCAATGATTTTATCTTATATTAAAGATTATGCAGAAAGTTATTTAGGAGAAAAAGTTGAAAAAGCAGTTATTACTGTACCAGCGTATTTCTCAGATTCTGAGCGTCAAGCTACTAAGAATGCTGGAAAAATTGCAGGACTTGAAGTTGAAAGAATTATTAATGAACCAACTGCTGCAGCTTTATCTTATGGTCTTGAAAAAGAGGAAGGGCAAACTATTCTTGTGTACGATTTAGGTGGAGGTACATTTGATGTTTCAATTCTAGAACTTGGTGATGGAGTATTCGAAGTTAAATCTACTAATGGAAATAACCATTTAGGTGGAGATGATTTTGATGAAAGAATTATTGATTATTTAGTAGAAGAATTCAAGAAAGAGAATGATATTGATCTTCGTGATGATGATATGGCAATGCAACGTCTTAAAGAGACTGCTGAAAAGGCTAAGAAAGATTTATCTGGAATGGTATCAACTCAAGTTTCAGCTCCATTCATTGCTAAAGGAGAAGATGGAGAACCTCTTCATTTAGATATGACATTAACTAGAGCTAAATTTGAAGATTTAATTTCTGATTTAGTAGAGTCAACTTTAGAACCAGTTAAGAAAGCATTAAAGGATGCTAAGATGACTAAGAAAGATATCGATAAAGTTATTTTAGTAGGTGGATCAACTCGTGTACCACTTGTTTATGATACAATTACTAAAGAGTTAGGAAAAGAACCTTCTCGTGAAGTTAATCCAGATGAGGTAGTAGCAATGGGTGCTGCAATTCAAGGTGGAGTTTTAACAGGAGATGTTAATGATATCGTATTACTTGATGTTACACCTTTATCATTAGGTCTTGAAACATTAGGTGGAGTTATGACTACATTAATACCAAGAAATACTACAATTCCAACTTCAAAGAGTGAAGTATTCTCAACTGCTGCTGATAACCAACCAGCTGTTGATATTCATGTATTACAAGGTGAAAGACCAATGGCTGCAGATAATAAAACATTAGGAAGATTCCAATTAACTAATATCCCACCTGCACCACGTGGAGTTCCTCAAATTGAAGTTAAGTTTGATATTGATGCTAATGGTATTGTTAATGTTACTGCTAAAGATTTAGGAACTAATAAAGAACAATCAATTACTATTACATCATCAACAAATTTAAGTGATGAAGAAATTGAAAAAATGCGTAAGGAAGCTGAAGAAAATAAGGAAGCTGATGAAAAACGTAAAGAAGAAGCTGAAGTTAGAAATGAAGCTGAACAAATGGTATTTCAAACAGAAAAAGCAATTAAAGATTTAGGTGATAAAGCTGATAAAAAAGAAGTAGAAGAAGCTGAAGATTTAATTAAAGATTTAAAGAAAGCTTTAGAAGATGGAGATATCGAAAAAATTAAGAAAGAAAAAGAAAAACTTCAAGAAAAAGCTATGGCATTAGCAACTAAGGTATATGAACAAGCTGCTAAAGAACAACAAGCTGAAGCTAATGAAGAAGATAATAATGATAAAAAGTCTAAAAAAGACAAAAAAAAGAAAGATGATGTAGAAGAAGCTTCAATTGAAGAAGAATAATTAATGTATAAGTAGTCCTTTTGGACTACTTAACTTTAGTCTATAGAAGGATGTGATATAGTGGCAGAAAAACGTGATTACTATGAGGTTTTAGGAGTTTCAAAAACTGCTAGTGAGCAAGAAATAAAAAGTGCTTTTCGAAAAAAAGCAAAAGAATTTCATCCAGATTTAAATAAAGATAATCCAAATGCAGCAGAAAAATTTAAAGAAGCACAAGAAGCTTATGAAGTTTTATCAGATGAGCAAAAAAGAAAAATGTATGATCAATATGGTCATGCTGGTGTAGGCGCTGGAGGAGCAGGAGGCTTCGGTGGAGGTTATGGAAACTTTAGTGGAGCTGATTTTGATTTTGGTGATATCTTCGATTCTATTTTTGGAGGAGCAGGAGGCTTTGGCGGAGGTTTCTCTAATTTTGGTGGAGGAAGATCATCAGGTGTTAGAGCAACACGTGGTAGTGATGTTTTAATGCGTATGGATCTTGACTTTGATGAAGCTATTTATGGATGCGAAAAGAAATTTAATTTAGATGTTGTTGAAGATTGTGATGAATGTCATGGTCATGGAGGCTTTGATAGAGAAGAATGTTCTACTTGTCATGGAGAAGGTACTATAACTTCCCAACAACAAACTATTCTTGGAGCTTTTATGTCTAAATCTACTTGTCCAGATTGTAGGGGAACTGGTAAGACGTATAAAAGAAAATGTTCAGAGTGTAATGGCAAAGGAAAAGTTAAAAGAAATAAAAAAATAACAATAAATATTCCAGAAGGTATTAACACAGGGGATAGACAAAGAGTTAGCGGAAAAGGAAATCCTGGCTCTAATGGAGGAGAAAACGGCGACTTATATATTGAATTTGTAGTCGATGAACATGATTATTTCATAAGAGATAATGATGATATTTATTTAGAAGTGCCTCTTACTTTAACTGAAGCTATTATGGGATGTAAAAAGGAGATACCTACACTTTATGGAAATGTTAAATTAAATATTTCTCAAGGAACTAATAGTGGAGATAAACAACGTATTAGAGGAAAAGGTGTAGATAATAAATATCGTCGACATAAGGGAGATATGTATGTTGTATTTAAAATTTTTACTCCTAAGAAACTTTCTCGTGAACAAAAATCGCTTATTGAAAAATTAGCAAAAACTGATTTAGAAACTTCTGAGATAAAAGAATTTAATAAATTTACTAAAAAGAACGACAAATAAATGTCGTTTTTTATTTTGCTTTTTCTTATAAATATTTTTTATATTAAAATAGCTGTTTATTTTAAAAAAATAATGATAGAATTATAAGTAGGATGAAAAGGGTATTGAAGTAAGGGAGTGAGTTGATTATATGATGAAAGTAGAATTATTAGGGGCACTTGATTATAAGAAAGTAGAAAAGGTTTTAAAAGAAGTTGTTACTGATAAAGAAGATTTAGATAGACTTATAGAAGAATTAAAGGAAATTGAGAGGATTGCACATTCAGAAAAAGTAGCTACAGCAGGTCGTCTTTCAAGATTTGCTGGAGATGTTTTTGAAGTTTTAGGAATAAGTGAAGATAAAACACTTGAGCAAAATGCAAAATATGCAGCAATGGTGACTGGGATGGGACATGATTCGATAGCTGATCATGATTATGGTGTGTTTTTATTAAAGGATGTTTCAATTATTGTTGAGCAAACAATTATTGCTGAGAGATATTCATCGTATACTATTAAATCTCGTCGTTTAGTTGATCATTCAAAAGAAGGTTTTTACACACCTGATTTTCATGATAAAAGTGGAAAAATTCTTTCATATAATAAAGATTTGAAAAGAGATTATAATTCTCATATGAGGACATTTTTTGATTTGTCCGGAGAATTTGTAAAAAAAGGAATTAAACCAGAAGATTCAAGATTTATTATGCCATATTGTTTTTATTGTAATATTATGATGGGAATGAATGCTCATACTGTAAAAAATCTTATTATAAAGCTTCTTAAAACTAAACTTTCTAAAATTCAAGAGTTAAGAGAATTTGGAGAACAATTATTAGAAATTGCTAAAGTAAATTTTCCATACATTATAGAAGAGATAGAAAATACACCATATCAAGACTCTGATTTGGTAGAAGATTATTTGAATGAATATATTCCTAGAGAAGGTTATAAAATACTTGATAAACCAGAATTATTAAATTATTCTGGTAATGTAGATGAGACAATTATTATTTCTGCAATAATGCGTAGATATCAACTTAATAAAGAACAGGCAATTGAAGTATATAGTGATGTATGTCAACTTCATCCTGAATTTCCTAATGAAATGATGAAACTGATAGCTTTTAAGGGAGATTCTTTAGAACTCACACAAGTTAATTTTCGATTTCAATTTGCACTGTCTTATGCAGTATTAACACATTTAACAAGACATAGAGCACATGATATTATAATACCAGATTTTTGCCCAATACCAGACTTGACGCAATATAAAACTCCTCCTTCAATAGCAAAACGATTTAAAACTGAATATGATCAAGCCTATGCTAAAAATTTGGAGATGTTTAATAAATTTAAAAATGAGTATCATGTTCGAGAAGAAGATTTAGTACATTTTATATTATCAGGAAACATGACTAATGTTGTGACTAATATAAATGGAAAATCATTACAACATATTTTAGGTTTAAGAACTTGCAATAAGACACAATGGGAAACAAGGGAATGGGCTCTTAATGTACGAAGAATTATTTCTGAGTTGGATGATTGTAAATATTATTCTCAAATTTTAGGGCCAACTTGTGAAACTCAAGGAATATGTAACGAAGGAAAAGAATGTTGTGGAAAAATCTATACATTAAAGAAATAGAAAACTTTTCTATTTAATTATCTATATAATGGATATTTATGTGAGAAATCTCTTTTGTATATGAATTACATTAATAAGATTTCTCTTTTTGTATGCTTTTTCTAAATCATTTTATAGTATCCTTAATTTTTGTTAGTGTAAAGAGTTTTGGGGGAGAGAGTTAAGAAAGTTGAGTCTTAATAACT
>CAJUTW010000020.1 GCA_910589335.1 uncultured Bacilli bacterium
ATATCTTCCATTGGAACTACTTGACTATATCCCCCACCAGTTGCTCCACCTTTAATACCAAAAACTGGACCCATAGATGGTTCTCTAAGCGTAATAATTGTTTTTTTTCCAATTTTATTTAAAGCATCTCCTAAACCTATACTAACAGTTGTTTTACCTTCACCCATTGGAGTAGGACTAATTGCAGTAACAAGAATTAATTTTCCATCTGCATTAGATATTTCTTTTTTTATTTTTGCTTTATAATCTCCATATAAAACTAATTCATCAAATCCAATATTTATTCCTTCAGCAACTTCTTTTATTTTAATCTTTTTACTACTTCTTGATATTTCTATATCAGTCATATAATCACCCAAACTTATTTTAACATTCTAATTAAAAAAAAAACAGTCTATTAAAACTGATTTATTCTATTTTGAACTTCTCTTAACTTCATCTTTAGTTTTATTATTATTAATTAATTCACTAACAACTAAATCTAAATACTTACTATACTGTGCAATAAGTTCAACTCTTCTAGGATCACAAGGATCAAATTCAGTATTTTTATCTACTATAATATATGCTAATTCATCGATTAAAGATTTAATATCTCCATCCATAACACAAACCTCCCAATTGCTCGTTATTATAACATAAATGATTTATAAAATAAACTAAAAATTTATCCAAATATATTTTTTCATAAAAAATATATTCTAAATTTAATTTTTTTAACTAAAGAAATTATATTTTTTATTTAAATATTTTTCTTACTTTTTAATAAATCATCATTTGCAATAAAAAAATTAAAATGCTAATATCTAACTCATTAAGAAAAAAAGGAGGGATTTATATAAAAAAATTAAAAATTTTCTTAATGTTATTTTTTAGTATTTTCATAATAAATACTTTAAATGTAAAAGCAGAATCTGCAAAATTTTATGAAGGAGAATACATAGATGGTATTTACATGAACAAATATCAGTATTCAACTCAAACCATTTTTTATCAAAAGGCTAGATTCTTTAGAAAAGTTGGAACAAATGAATATGCATATTGCATAGAACCTTTTGCATTTTTTAATGAAGCTGCTAATTATGAATCAACCCTAAATCCAAATAATTTAACAAACGAACAAAAAGATCGAATTTCAAAAATAGCTTATTTTGGATATGGTTATGAAAATCATCGTGATATAAAATGGTATGCTATAACTCAGTTCATGATCTGGCAAGCATCAGATAATAGTGGTGAATATTACTTTACTGATAGTTTAAATGGTAACAGAGTCGATTATTATAGAGAAGAAATCAATGAAATAAATTATTTAATTGATAAATATAATCAATTACCAAGTATAGCCAATAAAGAATTTACTATAGTTGAAAATTGGAATTTTTCTATCGATGATGAATTTGATGTTTTAAAATATTATAAGACTGATAATAAAGATTTAACAATACATAATAATACAATTTCACTTAACAAATTAAAAGAAGGAAATTATAGTTTTAATTTATACAGAAATGAAAATAAGCGTGATAAACCAATAATTTTTTATCAATCTAATAATAGTCAAAACTTAATGAAAACAGGAGATTTAAAAGAGATAAATATATCATTTAAAGTTAAAGTTATAAAAACAAAATTAGAACTAACTAAATTAGATAAAGATACAAATAGTATTATTCCTAGTGGAAATGCTAAATTAGATGGTGCTAAATATATGTTATATGATAAAAATATGAAAGAGATAAAAGAATTAATAATAATTAATAATAAAGCCTATTTAGAAAACCTTTATTTTGGTAAATATTTTCTAAAAGAAATTACTCCCGGAGAAGGATATACTTTAGATAATAATATTTATGAAATTAATATTAATAAAGACAGCAATAATATTAATTTACAATTAACAAATGAAGTTATTAAAAAGAAGATAATTATAAATAAGAAATATGGTGATAATAATTCTTTCCACAATGAAAAAAATATTGAATTTGATATTTATGATAAATTTAATAATTATATTAAAACTATAAAAACTAATGAACTAGGAATCGCTGAAATTATACTTCCATATGGAGAATATACTTTTATTCAAAAAAATACTACTACAGGTTATCAAAAGTTAAATCCATTTGAAATTATTATTAATAATACAGATGAAGAAACCATTGAATTAAAAGATTATAAAATACCTGTTCCAAATACACATACAAATATATTCATTAATTTTTTAACTATCTTATTTCAAATTATTATATTAATATGTTAAAAAAAATATTAATCATTTTAATAATTACAATAATAATTATTTCTACATTAACTACAATAAAAATTTCATCTAAAAATAATTTTATATTTAAAAAAGTACATAACATTATAAATACTTCTAATAAAATTATCTTTAATAAAAATCTTAATACAGATAAAAATATAATTGGTAAATTAATAATAAAAAAATTAAATATTAATGAATCGTTATATATTATAACAAGTAAAGAAAATAATGTAGAAAAACACATAACAATCTTAAAAGAATCAATTTTACCTGATCAAGATAATAGTATTATTTTTTTAGCTGCCCACTCTGGTACTGGTAAAACAGCTTATTTTAAAGATTTAAATAACTTAAAAATTAATGATGAAATTATTTTTTATTATAAAAATATAACCTATAAATATTATGTAAAAGATATTTGGGAAGAAAAGAAAAATGGTTTTATAAATGTAAATAAAGAAAACACTAATCAACTTATATTAACTACATGTAGTCCTACTAAAAATAATTATCAATTAGTAATTAACTGTATAGAAAAAAAGAGTTAATTCTCTTTTTTATTTAAACTAAATTATAGTAATTCTATTATTCTTTTTAATGCTTCTTGCAATTGACTATCATTTTCTTGGGTTGGATTTTTAAAATAATTTTCATCTAATTTAACTTCTATATCGGGCTTTACTCCCTTTTTATTTAGCCATACTCCTTTAGCTGTTAACCATTTTTGTGTTGTAAATTTTATACTTGTTCCATCACTTAAATTTTTAGATTTTTGAACAGTTCCTTTTCCATATGAATTTTCACCAATAATAAGAGAATTTTTATAATTATCTTGAATAGATGATGCTAATATTTCTGAAGCTGAAGCACTTTTTTTATTAATCAAAATTACTAATGGATATGTCTTTTTACTATTATTTAATGAATAGATTTTCTTCTTATTATTTTTTGATTCAATTTGATATAGCACTGTTTTTTTATCAAAAAACATACTTAATATTTCTCTTACTTGTAAAAGATGTCCTCCTGGATTATCTCTTACATCAATAATTAAAGATTTAATTTCTTTTTTTTCTAATTTTTTTATTTCACTTTCAAATTGAGAAGAAGTATTAGCAGCAAAAGAAATTAAATTTAAATACCCTATTTTATTTTCGTTATATTCTAACACTTCACTATAAACTGTTTGTACCTCAATTTTCTCTCTTTTTAAAATTATTGATTTTTTTAAATCATTACTTTTAACTAAAAGTCTTACTTTAGTTCCTTCTTTTCCTCGAATAAGCTTTGTAAGTTCATCTCCAGATAAACCACTAGCATCAATATTATCAACTTCTAATATAATATCTCCAACTTTTACTCCACCTTTTTCAGCAGGACTATTTTTCAAAACTTCAACTACTTTATTATAATTATCACTAAATACTACCGTAATACCAATACCTACAAAAGCACCATCTATTGATTCATTAAAATCATCTGTAGTTGTCAAATCCATATAATTTGAATAAGGATCCTCTAAAGAATCAATCATTCCTTTAATAGCAGAATCCACTAATTTATCATCATCAACTTTACTATAATAATTTTCGCGTAAATTATTATAAGTATTTATTATTTCATTTATTTTTTCATTTTCTAAATTTTTATTGTTAGTAATAACATATCCTATTACAATTCCAAAAAGAATTGATACAAAAACAATTAATAAAACTTCAAAAATATTAAAATACGATTTATTACAATTTTCATTTTCTTCATTCATAAAAGGTAAGAAAGAATCAAATTTTTTTAATAATTTACTATTATTTTTTTTACTTTTCATATTATCACCAACTTATTACTTAATAATCATATCATAATTAAAATAAATTTTAAATCATACTAATAATTCTATTAAAAAAAGACATAAACTTGTCTTTATTTTAAATATTTAGAGATTTCTTCTTCTCCTTCAATATATTCAAGAACTTGATGATTAGAAATTTTCATTAGTGTTGGTCCATTTATTAAAATTTCATTAGCATTAGTTGGTTTCTTATTAGACTCGCCTACTGTTGCATATTCTTTATTAAAACTACTACTCATATCAACAGTATAAATTTCTAAATGACCTTCTTTTCCCTTATAAGAACTTACTAATTGACTATAAGTTCCAGAAATTTCTTCATCTGATTTGTCATAGTATAAAACAAAATAATCATTATCACTCATTGAAAAACTTCTTCCTAACATAATATCACTATAAGAAATAGAAGTCTCATTTTGAATATTTTCATTTTGTTCTTCTTTTGAATCATTATTTTTATTAGTTATATAAATTGTTAATAAATAAAAAGCTCCAAAAAAACACAAAATACAAATTATAGTAATAATAATACCTTTAACATTCCCATCAAAACTTCCAACATTTTCAATTCTATAATCTTTTTTATTTTTCTTTTTTGCCATAATTATCACCTGAAAATAATTATAACATATACTTTAATAATAAGTCTATTATTTCATTGAAACAATACCACCAATAGATTGTGCTACTTCAATCATCTCATCGTTACTCATAACATCACTTGCCAAATAATATTCAACACCCGAACTTGTCCAAGATAAAGAATTACTTGTCATAACTCCTAATGTATCCATAAGTTGAAAAGGTTCTCCTCCTGAAGGTATAACAGTAAACTCATTAAAAACATCAACAGTCTCTTCTACTAAAACAAAAGATTTATCCCCATCATAAGTCATAATGACTCTTTCACCATCTTCTTTTTTTACTCTTTCTTCATCAACAAGTTTAGTTCCACTTGGTAAAAACAAAGGATATATTGTATCTTCTAAATTTGCAGTTTCTTTAACCTCTTCTACTGTATCTTTCTTAGAAATAATTTTATCTATATCAAAATAATCTTTACTAAATTTAGCAGAATATGTAATCTTATCGAATTCCATAACCATACTTTCAGAACCATCTTTATTATAAACAACTACTTTATCTAACTTATAAGATTTATTCATAATAATCTTTTGATTTACTAAACTACTGTTATTTGGGTAATTAACTTTTGTTTTAAATTCATATTTATTATCTTTAATTTCAAACTCTTTTTTATCATCATTTTTAATATCATTAATTAAAGCATTTAATAAATATATTTGAGAATTTTTATAAGGCCAATCACTTTGGAATTTAAAACTTTTATTTAATGATGGAGTGATTACAAAAACTCCTTCACCATTTTTTAAAATCACCTGAGTATGATTATTAGTAACATTAGTAAGAACTACTTTATAAAAATCATCTTTTTTAAAACTTACATCAACTTTATAATTATATGTCTCATCATTATTTATAACTGATAAATTTCCATTTAATTTATATCCTGTAGATTCTTCATATTTTTTTTCTAAATCTTTAACAATATCTTTCTGACTATATTTTCCACAACCAGTTAATAATATACTAATCATTAAAAGTACAAATACAATTTTTTTCATATTCCACTCCCATCTAATAAATTTTATGAAATATAAACTATTTTATTCCAAAAAAAAGATGTATAAATACACCTTTTATTTATTTGTAATTTTTACTTTAACTTTCTTTGTCTTTGATGCATAAGTAAGTCTTAAATCAGTTCCTTTTACTTTTACTTCAACTTCTCTCTCACCCACACCGAAATCTTTTAAATCAATATAAGCTATAATATCTGATGGTTGAATATTTTTAATAATTTCTTCACTACCACTAACAACAACAGTTACTTGTCTATCTTCATCAGTTAATGCTTGTACTTTTAAATTACTATCTAAATTTTCTGATTGAACTGAAACATTTGGAATTTCTCTACTAGATGAATTAGCAACAGTAACTTTTATTGTCATAGTTTTAGAACTTAATTCTGTTATTCCTTTTGGCTTTTTCAAAGTAACATTATAATCTTTATCTTTCTCTAATCCTTTAACATCAATTTCAACTTCTAACTGTTCAATCTTATCAATAGCTTCTTGTTCACCATAAACTGTTATTTTAGATAAACTTGTATCCATTGACTGAATAGATTTTCCAAAAGCTACATTTCCTTTAGGTACAACTTTTATTGGAATTTCTTTACTAGGTGAAGTGATTGTAATATTAGCAGAAATTGTTTTTGGAACTATTTCAACATCTACAATTTTACCATTATTATCATAAGCAACAAGAGGAATATCTTTAACAGTTATTTCTCCAGCTTTAGGATTAGGAATACTATTAACATCAACTAAAGCTTTAACAGTTGCTACTTTATCTAATTTATATTGAGCACCTTTTATAATAACATCACTACGATCTAATTCAATATTACTAATATATAATTTACTATTTAAACTATCTCGATGAAGTAAATCATATGTTAAACTTCTATTTTCACTTTTCTTATCGTAAATTGTAACTGTAACTTGTGAAGGATCAAGCTTATAATCTAACGATTTAAGTCTTTGAGTATACTTTAAAGTAACTTTATGATTACCTGGCTTTAATCCTGTTAAATCAACTGAAACTCCCTTCGCTGGAGATTGTTTTGCTAAAAATATATGTCTTTTTTGACCAATCAAAGTAATATCAACCGTTTTAGGTAGTCCTTCTACTACATATAATTCTTCATTATAAACAGCCGATACAGATTGATTATATAAAATTTCAGCATATTGATCAATCATCACATTTGATTCTTGGTCTATCATAATAAAAGTTCCAAAAGCTAATAATAAACTTACAATTAATAAAGTTGATTTTTTCCCAGCAACTCTATCAAAGCCTTTTACACTATTTTGTATAAAACTCATTACTTGTAATATTATTTTAGTAATTGGTGTAATTATCCACTTATCGAAGAATAATCCAATATGATGAAACATTCTTCCAATCATCTTACCTATCTTCTTCATAAATCTCTTCCTCTATTTTATCTTCTTCATCTAAATCAATATCTTGTTTAGGTCTTAACTCATCAATTAACATCATACGAACATCATCAAGCGTTAAATTATAAAGCATTTCACCTTTTAATGCAATTGAAACTCGTCCAGTTTCCTCTGAAACAACAATACATATAGCATCAGTCTCCTCAGCTAACCCTAAAGCTGCTCTATGTCGTGTACCTAAACGTCTATTTAACTTAGAACTATTACTTGTTGGAAAAACTGCTCCTGCACAGGTAATTCTATCACCTTGAATTATAACACCACCATCATGTAATGGATTTCCTTCATAAAAAATTGCAATCAACAAATCACTCGTTAAATCTGCATATAACTTTTTTGCTTTATCTATATAATTACCTAAACTAATATCTCTTTCTACAACAATTAAAGCACCTATTCTTTCTTTTCTTAAATAATCAATTGCATTAATCATTTCATAAACCATATGTTCTCTCTCATCAACAGTTAAAACCTTATGTCTACCTAATAATTGGCTTCTTCCAAGTTGTTCAAGAATAGTTCTAATCTCAGGTTGAAATATAATAATTAGAGCTACTGGTCCCCACTGTATAATATAATCAAGTAAATAACCTACTGTTATAAACCCAAGTTTATCACTAGCAAATTTTAAAATCATAATAAAAACTAAACCCTTAAATATTAAAGAAAGTTTTACATTATTTTTAATATTTTTCAATATAAAATAAACAATTAACCATACTAAAGAAATATCAACAATTTTTCTAATTATAGTTAATATATCTGATAATGTTATTACCACTAAATCATCTCCTTAATCCTTAATAAGTATACAAAAAAATTTTCTTTATGTAAACTTATCATTAACTCCTACCCCTTAATTATATATATAATATCATCTAATAAATAATTTATCAACCTAATGGCAAAGAAAAAAAGAGCTAGGAATTTTTAAAATTTCTCATAGCTCTTTCATTTTTAGTAAAACTTTTAATATATTGATTAGAATCAGAAGAATCTTTCATATAATTTTCTTCTCGTTTTTTAATAACTTTAAAATCAATTAATTTACTGTCTTTATCAGCATTAACTAATTTTAAAAGTAGTCTATCACCTAAATAATAATTTTCTCCTTTATCTAATGCTACTAAAGAGAAAGTATCAGGATTAAATACATACTCACCATCTAAATTTCTAAGTCTTACTTTCCCTTCAATTAAATTATCCAACTGAATTTTTATCCCATTTTGACTAAGTCCTACGATAGTTCCTTCAAATTCTTCACCAATATGATTTTGCATATATTCTGAGCATTTCATTAATAATGTTATTTCTTCTGCTTTATCAGCTTGTTTTTCCATTAAAGATGAATGTTCTCCTATTTCTGGTAATTCTAAATTCCATTGTTTCTTTAAATTTTCTTTTTTATTATTATTAGAACAACTTAAATCTTTTAATAATCTATGTATAGTTAAATCTGGATACCTTCTAATAGGTGATGTAAAATGGCAATAATTATCTTTAGCTAAACCTCTATGACCTATATTATTTGGACTATATTTAGCTCTTGACATACATTGTACTAAACCAATTGTTAACATATTAGAAATTCTTCCAGTATGCTTAATATGTTCTGCCAGTTTTTGTAATGCTTTAGAATTAGCAACACATTCTTCAGGAGAATATTTATAAAATGGATAATTAACAGCCTCTAATAATCTAAAATAATCTGTTAACTTGTCAGGATTAGGTTTATCATGTACACGATGTAGACAAGGAAATCCAAAAGAACTCAAATGTTTATCAACAGTTTCATTTGCAGCTAACATACACTCTTCTATTAAATTCTCTGCAAAATCTTGATTTCTAATAGAAAAATCCACTACTTTTCCATCTTCATCATACACTAATTTAAGTTCTCCTCTACCAAACTCAACAGCTCCATCTTGAATACGTTTTTTTCTAAGAGTAAGTGCTAATTTATTAAGCAAATTAAGTGTATTAGCATGTTTTTCATACTCAGGAGGAATATTATTATTTTTTAATATATCGTTTACCTTGTCATATGTCATTTTAATATTAGAATGAATTATAGATTGTACAATACTATGATTAACAATTTCTCCAGCAGGTGTAATTTCCATAATACAAGAAAGTGCTAATCTATCAACATCTGGATTAAGAGAACAAATACCATTAGATAGCTCATGAGGAAGCATAGGAATTACTTTACCTGCCAAATAATTACTAGTTCCTTTTCTAAAAGCATCCAAATCAAGTGGTGAATTCTTAGGAACATAATAGCTAACATCAGCAATATGAACTCCAAGAATATAATTATTAGTAGTAGATGCAATTTTACAACTAATAGCATCATCAATATCTTTAGTATCTTCACCATCAATAGTAAATATTTCCCAATTTCTAAAATCACATCTTCCAACTGTATCCATATCTCTAACAACCTGTGGAATCATTTCAATTTGTTCTCTAGACTCTTTACTAAATTGATCATCAATTCCATATTTAAAAGCTTCCCACAAAATATCTTCATCAGGATCATCTTTATGATTAAAAATACGTTCAATATTTCCGATATAAAAATTATCTCCAGTTTGTTCCTTTAGTGTAACTGCAACTCGTGACCCTTCAATAGCTTCTTCCTCTAATGCAATAGTAATAGCTTGTTTCTTTTTATCAACAGGTTTTACAAAATAACTATTACCTATTTTATAAACTTCTCCCATTATAGTTTCTAAATGTCTTTCAAGTATTTCTACAATTTTATTATCTCCACCTAATTTAGTATCGATTAAAACAATATCACCATCAATTGCTCCATTAGAATTTTCTCTACTAATACTATAATTATTTTTATTAACTATATTTGTTCCTCTTCCATTAGTATAACTAGTAACAACTAAAACATTTCCATCACCATTTCTATTTCCATGAAAACGTCCTTTTCTAAATGATGTTTTAAAAATAGAAATATAATTATCATTTTGAGTTTTTATATAATTATATTTTAAAACACCCTCATTTAAAATATTTTCAATATCTTTTTTATCTTCTACAGTTAAACCATTAAAAAGTTCATCTTCTTTTAGTAGCAAATTATTAATTTTTTCTACTATTTTATCAAATCCAATTGGTTTTTTAATTTTTCCTAAAACTAAGTCTACATACTTTTTCAACATAATCTCCCCCAAACTATAAATATAAAATAACATAGAATTAGATAAAAAAAAAGACTTTTTAGAAAAAGTCAAATATTTTCTAATTAGTCTCTTCCAAATTCAATATGGCTAAGTAATATTCCAATATTAACTAAACCACATATACCTACTAAAGTATATACTACTCTAGTAAGGAATGTTTTAGCTCCAAATAACATTGCAACTAAATCAAAGTCCAAAATACCGATTAATCCCCAATTTATTGCACCTATAATTGTTATAGCCAATAATATTTTTTGAACAGTTTCCATATATTTAACCTCCTAACTATAGCGTGTCCATTTATTTATAAAATATACATAAATTATAATATTCTTCTTACAGAAATAATTTTTGTTCCTGATCCTCTACTCCAATCACTAACATTACTTTTAATAACACCTTCTTTAGGATTAGTAGCATGAATCATTTTTCCATTTCCAATATATATAGCTGAATGTGTAGCTTTAAAATTATCATAACCCCAACTTAAAATATCACCAGGTCTTATATTTTCATAATTAACATTAATCCCATCATAATACTGTGTTTCTGCACTTCTACTTATTTTTATTCCAATCTTTGAATAAACAAATTGCACAAACCCACTACAATCAAAACCATTAGGTCCATTAGAACCACTGATATAAGGAGAGCCAATTAAATCTTCAGCTATTTCTATAATATTATTCTCTTTATTATTATAATTTAATTTTACTACTCTCAAAGGAGATTCTGCAACTTCTAAAATAAAACTTTCAACTGACAAATTACCATTTTTATCAATTGCTTTAACTGTAATCTTATGTTCTCCAACTGTATTAATATCATCATTATAAAAGAAACTATAATAATTATTATTTTCCATTGTAGTATTATCAGAAAAAGCAATCTCTCCATCTACATTATCTTTAACATATAAAATGTTATCTAATAAATTAATTTTTTGTCCTAAAAAAACAGTAATTTTATCTTTTTTTATTTTTATAACAGGTGCTTTAGTATCAACAACTGAGATAAAACAAGGTATTTTTTTATAAACAAAATTTCTTTTTACTTTTAAAATCACTTTTTGCTTACCAATTATTTTAGTATCAATATTATTACTTGAAACTATACTATAATCAACCGCTTTTACTAACTCACTTAAATTATATTTACTTCCATATTCAATATCTTTAAAATCATTTATTTTAATATTTTTAAAAGTAATATAATTATAATAAATAAAACTACTTACTAATATAAATAAAGCTATCAAAAAATATTTTATTCTTTTAATATTTTTTAATACTTTAAAAAATTTCATAAGCATCCTCCCTGAATGCTAAAAATAAAATTTAATTATTAAGCATTTTCTTCTTCATTAGAAGAATCACAAGTAAGTCCATCATACTCATTACCAAGCATTTTACATTTCTCATCTAGTTTAGTTTGAGTAACACTCTCAAGTATATACCATCCATTTTGAAACATTAAATTATAAACTTTTCTTTGTAAAGCAGATATATCTAAAAATATATCTCTATAAATTTGATATAGATAATCGTTACTAGCCTCAGTCATTGCTAAAGAATAACCTTTAGACATCTCTTTTAGAGTACTAAGTAAACAAGTACAATAATCTTTTTCATTTAATTCACAACCAGTAGGAACTTCTACTTTAGGATTTGAAATTTTACTCATCTATATCACCTCCAGGATTATTAATAATATTTAAAACTACATTTAAATTATTATCAAAAAGTGTTGTAGCTTCATCAAAAACAGAAATGATATCTTTATCACTAATGCATTCTATTTCATTACAAACTTTTTTATAAGCTACATAATTCCACTCGAACATATCACTTAAATAATCTAAATCTTTACCAGTAATTAAATCTTCTGGTACATTTTTTATTTTTTCCATAATTTTCCCTCCCACTTTTATGATGAAACAAAAAAAGGAAATTATACTTCCTTTTTTAATATCCATTCTATTATTAATTTTTTAATTTCTAAATACTCTTCTTTTTCAAACTGCATATTTGCAATACAATATCTTTTACTAGCAATATGTGAACAAAACATACATTCATATAAATCAAATGAATCTTGTATAAAAAAACTATTTATAATTTTATTTGAACAAATAACATTATAACTATTACTACAATTTATAGAATCATCACATCTTATACAATAATTAGAACTAGCTGTTCTTTGTGATGCTAAAAGATAATCACTATTTGCACAAGAATCACAAAAAATTAAATTTTTAGAATCACTACAATCTGTTGAATGATAAATATTTTCTGATCTATAAATAGTATCACTTAAACTAACATTTACAGAATCATACACTCTCTCTGTTGTAGTTAAATTTATACTATTCCATATTTCTATCAATTCTTCTAAACTATTTACTTCTTTTTTCTCAAGCATCCAACCTATAGTATTATCTCTTTTTTCCATATTAGAAAGAGTAATAAATTTACCACTACTTATAGAATCAGCCCAAGTTTCTTCATTAGTTGTAGAATCATAAACTTTTTTAGGCAGTTTTATATCAAAAGCAAATTTTTCTAAAATTTCATTCATTGAAAAATTATTATCCACAAGAAATATATTGTTAAATATTTTATTAACAATTTCTAAAGCCTTTTTTTCATTCATTAAAATCACCTCTACCTGTTGAATTTTTTTTCATTAATTCATTTAATTTTAAATTACTATTTATATTAAACTTACAACTTTTAGTAAAATTATTTTTTAAACAATTATCTTTTTCTAAATTTTTCTTTTTTATTCTAGGATAACTTTTAAAATCTAAAGTACTACATTTAATAACTGGTAATAAATTCCCACAAGAATTAACTCTTATTAAACATTCTCTATCTTGTAAATCTGTAATTAATTTTACTTTTTGTTCTCGAGTATCATTCAGTGGAATTTTTATATTTAAATTATCAACAATAGTATTAGCATCAAAAGTAGATAATCTAAATATATAATAATTAATTACATTAGCAAATATTGCTTTTTGTAAACTATTAGAAATTCCATTAAAATATTGTCCAGCTAAAATAAGTGATAAATTATATTTTCTAGCCTCAGCCAAAAATCTATTTAAAATAGCATTTTCCACAACACTAACTTCATCAATAATAAATATAATATGACTATCAAATGTATAATTCTGAATTAAAGTAAACATCTGTTGCATAACAAGTCCTGAAATCATCTTAGTTACTTGATCTCCTAATTTAGTTCTATCTAAAGAAAAAATTGTTAGAAAATTATTATCAATCTCATTTTTTAAATTACTCTTAAAATTATCTTCATTAAATATAGGAAACATTTCCATCTCATCAATAAATGCAATTATTGGAGAAATAGCTTCGGTATAAGATTTAGTTTTAATTTCATTAAACTCTGTTAAAAAAAATTCAATTATACTTATAGGTATTTTATCATTAGCTTCTTTTATTAACATACTTCTAAAATCGATTTCTAGTAATAATTTTCTCAAAGTTTTAAAATTAAATTTTTCTAAAGACAATAATAAGTATAAAGAATGTCTTAATACTCTTTCTAATTTTGAATTATAATTTGTTCCTAACAAACCTTTAAATAAATCTAATAATAATGAAGAAGAAACTATAGTATCCTCATTACTATTACAAAAAAGATTAATACTATCAAAAGAATTTTTAAAATCAATTACTCTTCCAATTCCCCCAATATCTTTTTCTAAAGCAGCATGTGGATCAATAACAACAACCTTATATTTAGTTTTAAATAAATCAGTTTTTCTAATATTATCTATTAATAAACTGATAAATTTACTTTTTCCACAACCACTTGCTCCAAATATTAAAGAATGTTTAAAAAAACTAATATCTTTTTGTTCTAAATAATATTCTCCCTGTAAATAAGGAAAAGCATCAACTTTAAATATTGAATTAGACCTATCAGTTTTTAATAGATGTAGCCCTTTACTAATATCTAAATATTTTGGAGCACTCTTATAAACTAAATTATAATTACTTAAAAAATTAACAGATAAAAGAACTGCTGGTATCGAAAATAAAAGATTATAACTTTTAATAATTTTATTTTTACTAGTAACCATTTCTATATTACTAAAAATCTTATTAAAAATTTTTTTAAAATTTATTTTTATATAACAAACTTTACTTTTCTTACTTAGTGAAAAATAATTTTTAATATCTACAACATTACTATCTACATTAGAAACATATGGATAACTAAACCTTTTTTTATAACCTTTAAAATCACTTTTTTTCAAAATAAAAGAAGATAAATTATTAATACTAGATGGTAATAAACATTCACTTTTCACATAATAATGAATTTCATTTTTAATAAATTTAATATATAATTGCCAATTTTTAAAATTACCATTATATTTACTTATTAATTTTATAAACTCTTCCCATTCATCTTTTGTAACATTCTTTTTAGTTAAAAAAATTTCAGACGCAAACCCCATAATACGTCACCTCAAATATATAATAATATAATCAATTAAAAAAAACTGACATTTATAAAACCAGTTTAGTCAGTTTTTTTTAGTTCAAAATGATCATAATCTCCTAATAAAGGAGTATTTATCACTCTTAGCCATTTATCATTTCTAAATAAATAACGAAGTTCATCAAAATTCTTATCTGGATCAAGCATAAGTTCTGCTAAGTGATCAATTTTTTCTAACTCATAAGCCTCTAAATTAAAAAACTCATCTTTTGAATCCATTACTGTTGGAAAAAATAAATAAGAAATTTCATCATTCATTAAAGCATGAAAATCAAAAAATAATGCATAAGCTAAATTATCTAATCCATTAAGACGATCTCCATGAATATAATTTTCATGACTATCTTTTCCTTTTCTTACATCTAACCAAACTTCTGCTATCCACCTAAATTCTTTATGTGGAAAATCCCACTGATTAAAATCAACTTTATAATCGTTATCAGCATCTACATTTACCCATCTTTTATTTTTTTTATCATAATACTGTACAATCCAATGATCATAATAAGTATTACCTCTTTCTTTTAAAAAATAATTAGCATAACCACTTCTACACCTCGCAGGTATTCCTTTAGCTTTTAAAATAGAAGCAAGTAAAACCGAAACATAGCGACATGTAATAACTACTCTATCCTTGACTTCTCTACCCATCGTAAACCCTCTAGCATCCTGTCTAAAAAGTTCTGCTGTGATTGCAGGTGCTGTTAATAAAATATCATCATCACACCTATTTCTATACCACGGATATTCCTCTTTAATTTTTTTTAATTCATTAATATTATCATATCTACTAGCATCATTTAAATAACTTCTAATGAGTTCTTCTCTATGAATAACTTGATGATATAAAAGTTTTGATAATTCTTCTATATTATCAGGTAAAGATTTATAATAATCTTCATATGGTAAATAATTAGTATAAATACTCATCTTTAAATAAAAATCTAATATATCTTCTTTCATACAACCTCCATATAAATAATAAATTTTTTTACAAAAAAAAACTGACTTTTCTAAATCAATTTTTATCAGTTTAAAAAAATCATTAATAAATAGGAATTAAAAAATCAGTCACACCATCATGATAATATTCAAACTCAGGCAAATCTTTAAATTTAAATTTACAACTAGGTAAAAATTCTAAATAAAATTGATCTGATACTTTTTGAATCTCTAAAGCATTATATGATGGAATTCTAAATAAAAGCCATTTACTCTTTGGAATAATGAATTTAGAAAAATTTTCTATTTCTTTTTTATAAAGTACATAATAAGCTGTACATTCCTCACGATATTCATTATTATAAGTAATCATACCATATTCAGGATATCCATATAAATCTAAATATTTTTTTGAAGTTTCATCAAAAAAAGCTGGAGCAATATTTTTTATATTTTTACAATTAACTTCTTTTCCAATTCCATACAATTCAAATTGATCAAGTTCAATTATTTCATATTCCATATCCTGAGCTTCTTTCACTTCTTCATTAAAAATAATTCTTGGAAAATTTTTCAATTTCGAATTTTTATTAACCTGACTTGGTTTTATACCATGAAAAGAAGTAAAAGCTCTTGAAAAAGAAGTAGAATTATTATAACCATATTTCATAGCAATATCTATTACTTTCATATTACTTGCATATAAATCATATCCTGCATTAGTTAATTTTCTCTTTCGAATATACTCTGACAAAGGCATATTAGTAAGTAAAGAAAAAAGTCTACGTAGAATATTTTCATTTACACCAATCTTTTTAGAAAGTATTTTATAATCAATATCTTCTTCCAAATGTTCTTCAATATATAAGGTTACATCATTTAAAGCTCTATAAATATTCATACAAATTCACCTAAAAATATTCTATCATAAAGTATTAATAAATCCTAAAAGTATTACTTAAATTTCCATCATATAAAAAGTTGAATAATCATTAAAGCCTTTTTTCTTATATAAACTAACTGCAGGAATATTATTTATAAAAGCATTAATTTTTATATATGCACAATCTTTCTCTTTTGCAAATTTCCTAATTTCATCAATAAGTGCTGTTCCTATAGAAAACCTACGATATTTATCTAATACTGATAATCTATTAAGGTAAAAAACATTTTTCTTATAAACACCATCATTTTTTAAAGGATAACCATCTACAAAACCAACAATCTTTTCATTGTAAGATGCTACTAAAAAAATACTTTTTCGAGATTTAATATCTTTTAACAATTCTTCATAACCTTTTTTAGTACCATAATAATCATCAACTAAATTACTATCAAATACTTTTTCTGTATCCCAAAGTTGTTTAGCTAAAATAATAATATCATTTAAATCTTCTTTTTTAGCTTTCCTAATTATCACATTTTCCAGATATTTTTTCTCCTACTTTAAATAAACTTTTCCTCTAGGTTCTTCATACTTGAAATTTTCATCATATTCATTTTCTCTGACTCTTTTTATTGTAGCAAATCTCTGATTATAAATTTCATCTATATTTAAATTAGATCCATTATTTCTACTTCTCATTCTCTCATATCCAACTTCTAAAAATTCTTGATATTTTCCACTTAATAATGATTTTCGATATTTTTTTACTAAATTAATTAATCTTCTATCAATTGATTTAACATCATACAAATAAATTTGCGAAAGTAACTTTATCGCATCATTAAATAATAATTTTTCATGTACTTGTAAATAAGAGATTGCATTTTTGTAACTATGACAACCATAACAAAATAAATCATTTTTTAAATCTCTAACTAACATTGATGGTTTTTTATCATCATGAAATTGACACTTAAAAAGATATCCATTATCACCTGTTATTTTGATTTTTTTCTCTTCATCATTTGCAAGTACTAAAGGTAATAACATCGAGTTAGATTTTATATATTCAATATTTTCTTCTGAAAACTTATAAAAAAGTCCTTCTTTAACAATAGCTTTCTTCAAGCTTTCTAATTCATAATAAAAACTACTCAATTCTTCATCTTCCAAAGCAAGAAAAGGATCTATTTCATCTTGCATATGTTTAATTTCAATATAATCTTTTATCGTCAACCCTTCACTTCGCCCTTTATTAATTTTTTCAATAAGAAACTTATATCTTTTATCACTTTCTCTTTTATTCATAACAAACCTCCATAAAAAAACAGTTATTTTATAAATAACTGAACATTTTTCTATACATTTTAACCTAATTTTAGTCCCCCGTCAACCCTAATTGTTTCTCCATCGATATATCTTGCTTTATCACTTGCTAAAAATAAAACAACATCAGCAATTTCTTCAGCATCAGCAAACCTTTTTAAAAGTATTTTTTCTTTTTCTGAATCTAAATAACTTTTAGATAAATCATCATTCATACCAGTATCAACCCATCCAGGAGCAACAGCATTAACATTAATAAAAGGTGCATATTCAATAGCTAAATTTTTAGTCATATTAATAAGACCTGCTTTAGATGCATCATAATCAATACTATAAGGATAAATTGTATCAATTCCATTAGTAGAAGAAATATTTATTATCTTACCATATTTTTTTTCAAGCATATATTTACCAGCATATTTTGAAACTAAAAACACCCCAATTAAATTAGTATTAAGAGTTTCTTTCCAATCATTAACACCTCTATCTTGAAAATCATTATCAATAGCAATACCAGCATTATTAACTAAAATATCAATACGCCCATATTTTTTTATTATAGCATCGATCATATTTTTAACATCATCTTCAGAAGAAACATCTGCTTTATAACACATACAATCATTTCCATAACTTGAAATAATCTCAGTTATAACATTAGCTTCTTTTTCGTTACTTCTATAATTAATTACAACATTTGCTCCCTCTTTTGCAAATCTAACCGCAATACTTCTTCCAATTCCCCTAGAAGAACCAGTAACTAAAACAACTTTATTTTTAAAATTCATCTAAATCACTCTCCATAGTTATTTGATGACCATATTTCTTAATAACATAATCAAAATAATCATTATATAAAGAAATTATTTCCTTTTTACAATCAACATATCCCAAAGAAAATTCATCACTATAAGTATCTCTATAAACACAATCATCATATATTGCAATACCATCTAAAAAATTATTATATATTTCTGATTCGTTTTTACTTAAAACTTCCTTATCAATCAAAAATATTTTATAAGTATCACAAATATTTTTTATTAACATTTTAAAAAAATAATTTTCCCTAAATTTATGTAACTCTTCTTTAGTACAAATAAATATATCAATAACATTTTTTTTATCTTTTATTTCTAATAATTTTTCTGTTAAATAATTAATTTCTCTTAAAGAATCATCATAAACTTTCTCACTATAAAAATTAATAACTTTTCTAACAAATTTATTATCAAGTTTTTTATTCTTTTTAGATAACCATTCATAAGTTTCTGTTATAGAATCAAACTTAAAAATCCAATCATCCGTATTATTTTTAACTTCTCTTAAATCATATATTAATCCATTATAATTATTCTGATTTTCTAATAATTCACCTAGTTTTTGAATAAATACATTATAAATACCATTTTTTAATAAATAATTCATTTGAACATCACTATAATAAGTTTCATCTTTAATAAGATCAGTAATTATATAATTAATAGAAGTCTGATTTTTAAATATACACTTTTCACTACTTATCATTATTGTAGGAGCACTAAATAATATATTTGGTTTATCTAAAACATCATTCAAAATATAAATTAAATTACTAAATTCTTCCCCTTCATCAATTTTATCCACAACAAAATATTCTATTTTTTCAGTATCCAAATATAATTTAATCAGATCTAAAATATTATTATTTTCACTACTATTAAAAATCTTTACTCTCATAATTGCTCCTTTTCAATAAACTAAGTATATCAAAAATAAGCAAGTATTAAAAATGTTTTCCAAATCTTTATAACTTTTAAATTCTTCCAATTATTTGTTTCTAAGTTACTTTTAATTAAAAATTTGTATTTATTAAACTATTATCTTTACATTTTTTTGCATTTTTTAGTTACTTTTTATAAATTAAATAATTTTTTATTTCTAAATTATGATAAAATTAATCTAGAAAGGTAGGTTCATATAATGGAAAATGAAAACAATAATATAACAAAAAAGAAAGGAAAAAACTTAGTAATAATTATTTCAGTATTAGTCATAGTTATTTTAAGTTTAATATGCTATATTTGCTATGACAAAGGTATAATCTTTAGTAGCAATAAAACATCTACAACAAAAACAACTGAAAAAGAAAAAAATGATTCACCAAATAAAAATGAAGAAAAAGAAGAAGAAGAAGAAAATATTACATTTTCTGATAGTGAATTAGAAACTTATGTTAATTATATATCACCAGTAAGTAATGGTCCTTCTGCATTAATATATAACACAGACCACATTAGTTCTAAAAATTTATCTCCAGCTAAAAAAATAGAATATATAGGTTCACATATATATAGTAAACATACTTCAACTCCAGATTTTCAATACGATATAATATCAGAAAACGATATAAAAAATGAAATTGAAAAAATTTATGGAAAAAATTCATATGAAAGAACTTCATTTAATTTAGGATGTGGTGATTATAATCTTAATCAAAATGAAGGTAATTATTATTCTAAAACTGGTTGTGGGGGATCAAATGCTACATTTGTAAGCAATATAGTTATTGATTATAAAGCTACTAAAAAGAAATTAGAAATTACTACTGTATATGCATTCATTGATGGAATGGAAAATAAAATTTATAAAGATTATAACAAGAGTATTCCATTAGATAATTATACTGATGGTAATGTAGAACCAACAACATTTTTAAATGAATATATTAAAAATAATAAAGATAAATTAAATCGTATTGTTTATACTTTCGAAAGTAATGACGGAATAAATTATTATTTTAAAGAATTTACAAATAATAAATAATTTAAGTGACTACAAAAGTCACTTTTTTATTTTTAAATACTCCTTAATATTATTTGAATAATTATACAAACTCTTTTCTATTTATCATTAATTTTCTAACTATAAGTAACAAGTAATATTATCTAAAAAAATTATAACCTTTTTATAATTTATATTCAATACATTTACATTTTTTTGATTAAATAAGAAAATATTCCACAATAAAAAAATAGCAATTTTTGCTACTTATTTATGTAAAATTCTTATCTTATTTTTTTCTTTAATAATTGTACTATTATAGAATTCTAATAATGATTTGTACATATAAAGTACATCTTTAGAACCAATTGTTTCATTTGTAGAATGCATTGCCAATTGTGGAAGACCAATATCTACAGAATCAACACTAACATGACTTTGACTAATTCTACCTAGTGTTGCACCACATCTCATATCAGATCTACAAGCAAAATCTTGATAAGGAACTTTAGCATTTTCACATATTCCTTTAAATAAAGAAGAAGTAACAGCATCAGTACTATAATTAATATGATGCTTAATAACAAGACCATTATTCAATAAAACTTTATTAGTAGGATCATTCTTTGATGCAGCATTAGGATGCATTGCATGAGCATTATCTGCACTTATAACAAATGTGTTATTTAATGCTACTAATAAATCAATATTTGATGCATTTGCTATTCTTGTTAATGTATCAATAAAAAATGTAGAATCTGCACCTTGCAAAGTCAAACTTCCTATTTCTTCATTATTAAATGCACATAATACATTTATAGAATTTGTATTTTCAGATTCAATAAAACTAGTAAAAGCAGGAAATAAAGATGCTAAATCATCTAATCTTGGTGCTAATATTAACTCATCATTTAATCCAACATACTTAGCACTATCTCTATTGTAAAGATTTAAATCATAATCACATATTTTATCTACATCTTTGCCAAAATTTGATAGATTTTCTCTAATAATATCTTCTAATTTCTTATCATTATTTAAAGAAATTAATGGTAACATATCAACTTGATGATTAAAAGAAATTTTTTCATTAGCATCTCTATTCATATGAATTGCTTGACTAGGTATAATTAATAAATCTTTATCTACATTTACTAATTGCTTTTTGTATTCACCATCTTTTACTGTAACAACTCTTCCTGCTAAAGATAATGGTCTATCAAACCAAGTATAATTTAACATCATACCATATCCACTTATATTTAACTTCATATAATTACCATCAAACATATCAGCATTTGGTTTAATATAAAAACTTGGTGAATCTGTATGTGCAGAAACAATATTAAAACCAATGTTTTCTTTTTTATCAGACATTTTAAATGCGATTAGAGAAGAATCATTTCTAGTTACAAAATATTTTCCATCCTCTTTTAAATTAATCCAAGGTTCATTTTCATATAATTCTTCAAAACCATTATTTATTAATTCTTGTCTTAAATTATTAACACAATAATATGCATTTGGAGTTTCTTCAATAAAACTCATTAATTTTTTATTAATATTTTCCAATTAAAACCCTCCCTCATAGTTACTATTTTAACATAGTTTTTATATTTTAAATATGCAAATAATTCTAGACAAATATTTTTCAAATTTATTTTTGTATTTTGTAAACAATAATTAAATATATCTCTAAGATTAGAACTATTATTTTCTAAATAACAAATCTTAATTTTTTTAGCATCAATTATATGATTAGTCAAAGTATGCATATTCCATCTATCCATTATATTACTATTTAAATTTGAATATTTTTTAGAATATCCACATATTTCTAAATGTCTTTTAATATATCCACAGGATTTTATTTCATCTTTATCGTTATATTTAAAATCACCATTTTCCTTTAAATCTAAATTTAAAAGTATTTCATAATCTAATAATTTATCAAAATTTTTAAAAGCTCTCTTTTGATAAATTTACTTACTTTTAAAAATTTAAAATAACTATCACCAATAATATTTGGAAACCATTTTTGTCTTAAAAAGAAAGCACCTAATTTATAAATCAATGGAATAATTGGTATATAATATATAGCATTAATCCAACAATCAAATAAAATTAATAAATTATCTAATCCTTCAACAAAAAATACTTTTTCAGTTTTTTCTATATTTTTAGAATGACTACCTATATTCGGTACTAAACCATTAAATTTAATTGACTCTAAATTTTTCTTATCGGTAAAATGAAAATAATTAATAAATAAATCTTTTTTATCAATATAATAATAATCCATAAAATATCTCTTACTATTATTTTCTCATAAATAACTTTAGCATTTTTCTTTTATTAAATCATTATAAAACTAAAAATTCAAGCCATAAATTTGCTTCTATAAAAACAAATCTAACAAACCATTATAAGTCACTAATTATTTTTTCACTTGCTTTATTATATTTTAACTGTAAATCATTAGTTCCTAAAGAAATAATAACTGTATCAACAGGAGCATTAGTTTTAAATATTGAAATAAATGTATCTTTACCGTTCTTATATTTTTTAATTTCCTCGTTTCCTGCTAAACGCCCTGGCAAACCTTCTTGCAAAAATATATATTCTTTATCATATTTTTTTCTTAAAATATTAATCCATTGTTTTTCATCGGCTATTCTTTCACCAGTTATAAAATTGTCTCCCCAAGTATTAGAATCTCCATATACTAATATCTTCTTCATCATCCCTACACCTCCAATTTAGTTCATAAATTATTATTAGTATAATAGTAACAAAAAATAAAATATCTTTTAATATGCAATAATAATTTAAACTTATATAAAAATTATAGCAAACATTAAATCAGTTTTGTAGAAATTTATGTACATTTTTGAGTTAGTACACTAAATGTAAAAAAACAAGTTCATCATACTACCATTTTCTAACTTTACTTTAGTGTTATTAAATTTAAGTAAGTTATTGATTTTTTTTCTAATACCTCATCGATTTCTAGTTTTTCTTTTGCTATTTGCATCATTAATCAAACTCCTTTCAAAACAAACAAAAAAGATTAACCTTTATATTTTGAAAGTCGAATTAGTTCGACTAATTTCCCTATGGTGCCTGTAAAGAAGAAGTTGAATAACTTTTATCACAAACAATAATAGGTAGTAATAATCACTAACTAATATAAGTATAGCATGGATTACAAAATTAACTGCACAACAATTGTGCACTTTCAAAAATAACTTACAATACAAAATTTTGTTCTAAAAATTTAACTTGTTCGCTTGTTTTAATACTATTCTTAGTATATAATTTTTATAGGAACATTTGATGTGAGTGTCGTCCTCCAATCTTAAGAAAGAAAGGAGGGATACAATGAAGAAAAGAACTTTTATTATTAAAGTCCTTCGTCTTATTGCTATCATTTTATTACTCCTTACCTTATTGGTAATAGCAATAAAAATATGACACTCTTTCAGCTATGATCGAGCGTCAACACTAATAATCTAGAGGCGACATTCACTTGCGAAATCAAATGTTCCTCTTTTTTATTTTATGCAAGTTCCCTTGACATATTCATGATAACATAAAAACGACTTTTTTACAAGTCGTTTTGTTATTTTAACTCGAAGTTCGAGTATCAATCAAATCTGGTGGAGCTGAGGAGAATCGAACTCCTGTCCAAAAATAAAGCTACATAAACTTCTACAAGTTTAGTTAACTAAATAAATTCATACACTAATCAAGTAGTTAACGACCAAATTAATGTACTAGTCTAAAAATTCTTTCTATTTAGTAGACACTAAATAGCTATAACCTATAAAAATTGAACCTCTAAATAATTCCTAGGTAAGAATCAAAAAGAAGCACTGGCCTTATTCTATTATTAGGCAAAAGCTACAGCTTGGTTACCACCAAACATATTAGCTACAGCATTTTTTAATTTATTTGCATTTATTTTTTTGTGTCCGTAACGTGGACAGTCGACTTGCCATCTATGCTCTATTATTCCTGTCGAAACCAAGTCAGCCCCATATAGCAAATTATATCATAAAAAATTAAAAAAATAAACACTTTTTCTTTTTTATAACTATGTAAAAAATTGTATAAATAAAAGAAATTTCTAAATAATATTATTAGTTATGGTATAATATGTTCGGAGGTTGATATAAATGAATGAATGGAGAAATTTTAAAGAAGGTAAATGGAATAATGAAATAAATGTAAGTGATTTCATTAAAAATAACTATACACCTTACACAGAAGGAGAAAACTTTTTAGCTGGACCAACAGAAAAAACTAAAAGAGTTTTAAAAATATATGAAGATGTTTGCAAAGAAGAAGTAAAAAAACATGTTATCGATATAGATGTAGATACACCTGCAGGAATTAATGTTTTTAAACCAGGTTATATTTCTGAAGATGATAATGTTATTGTAGGTCTTCAAACTGATCAATTATGTAAAAGAAGTATCGTTCCAAAAGGTGGACTAAAAATGGTTTATCAAGAGTTAGATGCTTATGGATACAAAATGAATGAAGATCTAGATAAATTTTGTAAAACTAACTTAGTAAAAACTCATAATGACGGAGTATTTGATGCTTACACAAAAGAAATTAGAACTGCTAGACACGTTAAATTATTAACAGGACTACCAGATGCTTATGGAAGAGGAAGAATCATTGGAGACTATCGTCGAATTGCTTTATATGGTATAGACAAATTAATGGAAGAAAAATTTAATGATTGGGATAACATGAAAATTAATGTTATGGATCAAGATACTATTCGCTTACGAGAAGAAATATCTATGCAATATAGAGCTTTAAAAGAAATAAAAGAAATGGCTGCAAGTTATGGATTTGATATTTCAAAACCAGCAACTAATGCTAAAGAAGCTGTTCAATGGACTTACTTCGGATATCTAGCAGCTATTAAAGAAAATAATGGTGCTGCAATGTCTTTAGGTAGAGTTGATGCATTCTTTGATATTTATTTTGAAAGAGATTTAAAAGAAGGAACTTTAACTGAAGAAGAAGCTCAAGAAATAATCGATCAATTTGTAATCAAACTAAGAGCAGCAAGACACTTAAGAACACCAGATTATGATGAATTATTCTCAGGTGATCCTACTTGGGTAACATGTTCATTAGGTGGTATGACAACAGAAGGAAATACTTTAGTAAATAAAACTTCATTCCGTATTGTTCATACATTAGAAAACTTAGAAAGTGCTCCAGAACCAAATATGACAATTCTTTGGGCACAAAACTTACCAGAACCATGGAAAAAATATTGTGCTAAAGTTAGTATAGCAACTGATTCAATTCAATATGAAAATGATGATTTAATGCGCGAATCTATGACTGATGATTACGCAATAGCATGTTGTGTCTCTTCTATGAGAATTGGTAAAGATATGCAATTCTTTGGAGCTCGTTGTAACTTAGCTAAAGCTTTACTTTATTCAATCAATGGTGGAGTTGATGAAATAAAACGTGATTTAGTAATTCCAGGATTTGAAAAAATAACTGACGAAGTTTTAGATTATGAAAAAGTAATAACAAACTTTGATAAAATGCTTAAAGAAGTTGCAAGAATTTATAGTGATGCAATGAATATTATTCATTATATGCATGATAGATATGCTTATGAAGCAGGTCAAATGGCTTTACATGATACTTATGTTAATAGATTAATGGCATATGGAGTTGCAGGATTCTCAGTAGCTGTTGACTCATTATCCGCTATTAAATATGCTAAAGTTAAACCAATTAGAGATAAAGATGGAATCGCTATTGATTTCGAAATTGAAGGAGATTTCCCAAAATTCGGTAATGATGATGATAAAGCTGATGAAATCGGAAAAGAACTTTTAGAAAAAGTTTATAAAGAGTTAGCATCTCACCCATGTTACAGAAACGCTAAACCAACTTTATCTGTTTTAACAATTACTTCAAACGTTGTTTATGGACAAAATACTGGAGCAACTCCAGATGGAAGAAAAGCAGGAATTGCTTTTGCACCAGGAGCTAATCCAATGCATGGTAGAGATATTAATGGAGCAATATCATCTCTTAATTCAGTAGCTAAATTAGACTGGGAAAATTGTTGTCGTGATGGTATTTCTAATACTTTCTCAATTGTACCAAATTCTTTAGGTCAAAGTGAAGAAGAAAGAATAAACAACTTAGTACAATTAATGGATGGATACTTTGAACAAGGAGCACACCATTTAAATGTAAATGTCTTAAATAGAGATATGCTAATCGATGCTATGGAAAATCCTGATAAATATCCATTACTTACAATTAGAGTTTCAGGTTATGCTGTAAGATTCAATAAATTAACAAGAAAACAACAAGAAGAAGTTATTTCAAGAACTTTCCATGAAAAAATGTAATATGAAAGCATCAATTGATTCAATTGAAACATTTGCAACTGTTGATGGACCCGGTATTCGTACTGTGGTCTTTCTTAATAGTTGTAAATTAAGATGTAAATTTTGCCATAACCCAGAAACATGGACAATGAAAGAGAAAACCATAACATCAGATGAATTAGTAAAAAAAATAATAAGAAATAAACCATATTTTAAAAATAATGGAGGCGTAACATTTTCTGGTGGAGAACCACTATTACAATACGAATTTTTAATAGAAACATGTAAAAAATTAAAAAAAGAAAACATTCATATAGCAATAGATACAGCTGGAATTGGACATGGAAATTATAATGATTTATTAAAAACAATCGACATGGTATTATTAGACATAAAACATATAAATAAAGAAGGATATCTTGATATAACACAAGTTGATAAATTTGAAGAATTCCAAAATTTTATAAACCAATTAAATA
Source organism: uncultured Bacilli bacterium (assembly GCA_910589335.1). Taxonomy (GTDB): domain Bacteria; phylum Bacillota_I; class Bacilli_A; order RF39; family UBA660; genus UBA3789. Next base: position 27,756 of record CAJUTW010000020.1, read on the forward strand.
AAACTAACGTTGAAGTTTGGATAAGACAAGTAATAATACCTGAAGTTAATGAC
>CAJUTW010000021.1:0-8489 GCA_910589335.1 uncultured Bacilli bacterium
CTCAAAAGTGATACTAAATCATATCTTTTTTCAATCTCTTCCTTTTCAGTTAATGGATTTAAAATAGTATTTTTTAAAAATCTACTCCCCATTGCTGTTTTACATTTATCCAAAAGCCACAAAAGACTAAATTGTCTTTCCCTATTTCTAAGAGTTTCTACTAATTCTAAATTCTTTTTTGTATTCACATCAAATTCTAAATACATTGAAGATTTAATAATTTTACAAGTTTGTAAATGATGAAGATCTCCTTTTTTTGTATCAATTATATAATAAAGCAAATGTTTAATTGTTTTAACTATTCTTTCATCTTCTATATCTTTATAAATATAATTATAATCAACATCATCTAATTCATCTTTAGTAATAGTAACTAATATATCATAATTAGTTCTAAAAATATCAATAACTTCTCGATCAATCGTATCATTTACAATTACTTCTTTAAAACCATTTCTTGTAATTTCTTTTATTAATTTATCGCTTTCTCCTTCAACCAAAGTTGCATATACTTCACCCGTAGAAATATCAGCATAACTTATTCCATAACAATATGAAAAATCATAAACATTAGCTATATAATTATTACTTTTAGAATCAATACTTGCATCAATTCTAGTTCCCTTAGTAACCACTTGAATAACATCTCTTCTAACCATCCCTTTAGTTTCTTTAGGATTATCTAATTGTTCACAAATAGCAACTTTATAACCCTTATCAATTAATTCATCAATATAATTAGCATAAGCATGATGTGGAATACCACACATAGGAACTTTTTCTTCTAATCCCGCTTGTTTACCAGTTAAAGTTAATTCTAAAACACGAGAAGCAAGAATTGCATCTTCAAAAAACATTTCATAAAAATCTCCAAGCCTAAAAAATATGATTGAATCCTCATATTTATCTTTAATCTCCATATACTGTTGCATCATTGGACTTAATTTAGTTCTATCAACTTCACATCTTTTCAAATTACTTCACCACACTTCATTCTATTATAACAAATTTTAATAGTACTAGACAATGAAAATAACATGAAATTATAAAACTATCTAAAACAACTAAATTAACTAAAATAAAGTCTTGTATATAAAAATCAACATAAAAAAGTTCATTTCCTATTTATTAATATTGCTGTTTAACTTTAAAGCACACCATATAAATAAAATTAAAATTATAAAGAAAAATCCTAATAATATTTTTATATAAATCACCCCACAAAACATTTCTAACATATAATTTATTTTATGTAAAATGAGGAATTTTATTAATTCAAAATAAAAATATCATCAATTTTAAATTTTTACTTATAAAAAAGTTATTTAAGAATTTATTTTTACAACAAATTTTAAATTATAAAAAAAGAAAAAGGAAACACAATTAATGTTACCTTATTAAAGTATTCCCTTCATGAACTAATTATAACATAATCCATTATATTTTGCAAGGTATTATTTCAATTATATTACAAAAAGGAATAATAATATTTGGCAAATATAATATTTTTTTATTTTTATCAATTTTAATTATCATTCCTTCACTTTCTGTATAATCATCAGAAGAAAGATATTTTACATTTATTTTTTGACCTAAAAAAATTTTATTAAACACTTCATCAACATAACACATATTAATATTCCCTCCTAATTATATAAAGCATTTATCAATAACCAACTTCTCACAAGAAATACCTATTTTTCTAACTTTATCTGTATCTTTAGTTTTTACATTATAAATAGGTAAAATATTTTTTAATAATTCTAAATAATTATTTGTTGGATGTATTAATTTAATTGAAAATTTCAATTTTGGAATATTTATATCCTGATATTCTAAATGAAATCTCAAAAAAGAAGATTTTAAATTATTCGACGTCAATATATTAGTTATATCTAAAATCATTTTTAAAATTTCTTCATTTATATGACTTAAATTATCTTCATTTAACAAATAAGTTTTAAAAACAACTCCTCTTCTAAATTTTATATTATTTTTTATTATTTTATCGTTGAATAATTCTTTTTCAACTTTCTTTATCATATTAATCCCTCCTACTTTTATTATTAAATTAATTATAACACGAACATTTGTTTTGATAAAGAAAAAATTAAATATATTTGAAAAAAATATAATAAAAAAATAGATTATCTTTATTTGACAATCTATTTTTGAAATTGTGAATTGTAAAGTTCAGCATAAAAACCATTTTTATTTATCAATTCTTCATGATTTCCTTGCTCAATAATATTTCCATCATTCATAACAAGAATTAAATCTGCATTTTTTATAGTTGATAATCTATGAGCAATTATAAATGAAGTTCTTCCTTCCATTAATTTATCCATTGCTTTTTGAACTAATTCTTCTGTTCTTGTATCAACATTTGATGTTGCTTCATCAAGTATTAAAAACGGAGCATCTTCAATCATACCTCTAGCAATTGTAATTAATTGTTTTTGACCACTACTAATAGTTTCGTTATCATTTAATAAAGCATCCAATCCACCAGGTAAAGTCTTTATAAAATGATCTACTCCTACTGTTCTACAAGCTCTCCATATATCCTTATCTGTAATATTTTCTTGATTAAATTTAATGTTATCTCTAATTGAACCTTCAAATAACCATGTATCTTGTAAAACCATAATAAACAATTTATGAATATTTTCTCTTGTTAAATTATTCGTTGAAACTCCATCTATTAAAATTTCTCCTGAATTTATATCATAAAATTTCATCAATAAATTTACCATTGTTGTTTTTCCAGCTCCAGTAGGTCCAACAATCGCAATCTTCTGACCTGGCTCTGCCTTAGCACTAAAATCTTTTATAATAGTCTTTTTCTTGTCATATCCAAATTTTACATTTTTAAATTCTATAAAACCTTTAACTTTATGACGATGAAGATGAATTGAGGAATTTTCTTTTGTCATCTCCTCCTCATCTAAAAACTCATAAACTCTTTCACTAGCTGCTGCAGTCGATTGTAAATTAGTCATAGCTTGTGCTATTTGCGATAAAGGATTAGTAAATAATCTTATATAAATCATAAACGCAACAATTACACCAAAACTAATATTTCCATCTAAAACAAGTAACGCTCCCACAAGACACACTGCAACATAACCAAAATTACCAACAAATCCCATTATAGGTTGCATTAGCCCTGATAAAAATATACTTTTTCTATTAGCATCAAAAAGCTTATCATTAAGTTCTTGAAAGTCTAGTATAGCTTTATCTGTTCCATTATATGCTTTTATCACATTATGTCCGGAATACATTTCTTCTATAAATCCATTCATATTTCCTAATTCTTTTTGACGCATAGAAAAATATTTTTGTGATTTACCTAAAATAAGAAACATTAATACAAAACCTACTAAACTAGAAATAATTGCAGTAGTTGCCATTATCCAATTAGTAACATACATCATAATAATAGAACCAATAAACAATGTAAAAGAAGTAACTAAAGTTGCTAAACTATTATTTAAATTTTGAGCAATAGTATCTATATCATTAGTAACACGCGATAATATATCACCAGTCTCATGTGAATCAAAATATTTTAGGGGTAATCTATTAATTTTGGAACTAATCTCACTTCTTAATCCTCTTGCAAAATTATTAGAAACTGTAGTCATGGCATAATTTTGAATATAACTAAATAAAGCACTTAAAATATAAATTATTATCATCAATATTGCTAAATCTTTAATTTTTTTCATATTAATTTCTGGCTTAATAATACTGTAAATTGATTCAGGTAATTCATCAACTAATTTTAAAGATTCTTCTGTTTTTCCTTCTTTATCTAACTTTTCTGAAAGTCTTAGCATAGCTAATTGATCTTTTTCATTAATAACTTTACCATCTATTTTAATAGTATCTAAAAGATGAATTAAAATAGAATCTGGTAAACTAAACAATATCACCTGTTTCTTTTTTTCATCATTTTCTTGTTGCATCTGTTTTAATGAATTATAAAAAATTTCTTTATCACTTTCATTAATACTTTGATCATTATTAATAGAATTTATTTTTATTTTCAGTTTTTCTCCATTAAAATTATTTTGAATTTCTTCACTTAAATAAGATAATTTATCTGTTTTTATAGCCAAACCTTTAGTAATTATATCTGTAAAATCAGATAATTTATTCGGAGCTATCAAAGATAAAATAGCACTAAACATCGCCAAAAACAAAGCAACAATAATAATAATTCTCCAACTTTTTAAATTAGATAATAATCTTTTAATTGACCCAAAAAAATCTTTTGACTTTTCGTAAACATTACTTCCTCCTGGTCTAGGCATTATTTAATTCCTCCTCACTTAATTGTGACAAAGCAATTTCTTTATATACTTCACAATTTTCTAATAATTCTTTATGAGTTCCAACTCCAACACATTCTCCCTTATCAAGAACCAAAATTTTATCTGCATTAATAATTGTTCCTATTCTTTGAGCAACAATCAAACTTGTTGCGTTTTTAGTGTGTTTTTTTAACTCTTTTCTTAATATTGCATCAGTTTTATAGTCAAGTGCTGAAAAAGAATCATCAAATATAAAAATTTCTGGTTTCTTAGCTATCGCACGAGCAATTGATAATCTTTGTTTCTGTCCTCCTGAAATATTTGTTCCACCACGTGCTATATGTGAATCATACTTTTTATCCATCTTTTCTACAAAATCTTTTCCTTGGGCAACTTCTATAGCTTCTTTTATTTCTTCTAAAGTAGGCTTAGATTTACCATTATCACCATAAGCAACATTTTCTTTAACAGTTCCAGTAAACATTACAGCTTTTTGCGAAATATAACCAATTTTATTATTTAAAGCTTTAGTAGTATAATCAATAACATTAACACCATCAACTAAAACTTCTCCATCAGTAGCATCATAAAATCTAGGAATTAAATTTACTAAACTACTTTTACCAGATCCTGTAGAACCAATAAAAGCAACTGTTTCTCCTTGTTCAGCCCTAAAAGATATATCTTTTAATAAATAATCATCAGCATCTGGATATTTAAAAGAAACATTTCTAAACTCAACTGTTCCAACCTCAGAAGTTACTTTATCAAAATTCCCTTCAACAATACTTAACTCTTCATCTAAAACTTCATTTATTCTCTTAGCAGAAATCTGAGCTCTAGGCCACATCATAAAAATCATTGCTAACATTAAAAACGACATTATAACTTGCATTCCATAACTAGAAAATACAACCATATTACTAAATAAATTTATTTTATCAATCATATTAGCTTCATTAATTAATACAGCTCCTATAATATAAATTCCTAAAATTAAACCATGCATTACAATATTCATCATTGGCATCATAATAGCAAAACACCTTTGATTAAATAACTGCATATTAGTCAATATATTATTAACTTTTTCAAATCTATTCTTTTGAAATTTTTCAGCATTAAACGCTCTAATTACCCTTATACCTGTTAAATTTTCACGAGTTACACCATTTATTTTATCTATCGTTTTTTGAACCTTTTCAAATCTCGGTAAAACAACAATCATTAAAATTGCAACAGTTATAAGCAAAATAGCAACACAACAAGCTGTTAAAACACTCCATTCTACTCCCTTATTTAATATCTTTAAAATAGCCATCACAGCCATCACTGGAGCTTTTGCCATCATTTGTAAACCCATACCAATTAACATTTCCACTTGAGTAACGTCATTAGTAGTTCGAGTTAATAAACTACTAGTTGAAAATTTCTTTATTTCTGATGTTGAAAAACTCTCTACTTTTCTAAAAATCTTTTCTCTTAAAGATCTAGAAAATCTAGAAGCTATTCCAGCTGCTAAATAACCTATAACAATAGCTAGTAATAAACTTCCACCTGCACAAACTAACATATAAGCGCCTTGTTTTAATATTTCTGTCATTTCACTACCTTCAGTTTGAACTAATCTTGTTATACTACTCATATAATCAGGTAATTTTAATTCAATCCAAACTTGAAAAAATATTAACAAAAAACAAACAAATATATAAAATATATCTTTTTTAGTTAAATTTTTAAATAATTTAAACACTCTTTTCTCCTCCTCATAAATTATTATACAGTCTTAAATTTTATTATTTATGTAACTTAATAAAAATACCTCACCTAATAAATTACCTATTTCAAAACAATATAATTCTATTTTTCCAAGTATTATTTAAGACCAAAAAACATTTAATATCTTATCTCATAGTTTTTTTACTCCTAAAATAGTTCTAATTAAAAAACTATCACTTTCAACTATAGACTACTAAATAATATCTTAAATAAAAAAATTAGTCAAATATTAACTAATTTTTTCCCTTATTCACTTCTTAAAGCAACAACAGGATCTTTCTTACTAGCAATTTTTGCAGGAATAAATCCAGCTATTACAGTAAGAACAATACTTATAATTATTAAAATAATAGCTCCACCAATTGGTAATTTTGAAATATTACTTATTCCAACAATTTTTTTAATAACTAAATTTATAGGAATGTTTAAAAGTAAAGTCACAACTATTCCAAAAAGACCTGCAGCTAAACCTTCAATTAAAGTTTCAGCATTAAATACTCTAGAGATATCTTTTTTACTTGCTCCAATAGCTCTTAAAATACCAATTTCTTTAGTTCTTTCTATTACGGAAATATATGTAATAATAGCAATCATTATTGAAGATACAACTAAACTAATTGCAACAAAAGCTATTAAAACACTACTAATCACATTAACAATAGAAGATACACTAGACATTATAATACCTACTATATCAGAATACTCTATTTTATCTTCATCTTTTTTATTTTTATTATAATCACTAATTATTTCAGTAATTTTTTCTTTTGATTCAAAATCTTTTGGATAGATTGAGATTGAATCAGGATTATCTATTTCATGTATACCTAATTTATTCAAATTTTCCTCATAAGTTGCTAAAGCATTTTCTGAATATGTTTTAATAAATTCTGCTAAATCTGCATCATTAATATTTTGAATTGATTTTAATTGTTCATTTGATAATTTATCCATATCAAATTTTTTTGTATCTTGAAACTTAGTTCCTGTAAAAACATTAATTTCTTTATTTTCTAACTGTATTTTAGCAATCTCAGTATTACCTATTTTTTCAACTATATGTTTCATTAAATCAGTCTTATAACCAACTATTCCAGCTTGATTCATTCCAGATACAGCTTCAGGATTAGGTTTAATAATACCAACTATTTTAATATCTTCAGCTTCGCTTACTTTTCTTTTGATATATTCTTCATCTGAAGACTTATCAATCCAAATATTATCAACTTTTTCAAAGTAATCAGTATTTAAAAGCAATTTATAATTTAATCCAATTATATCATCCATTTTTATTTTTTTCTCTTCAAATTTAACTTTTTTATTACTAATTATATTACTAAATTGTTCCTTTAAAACATCTTGATCTAACAAACCTAAACTATATAATGTATAATCAGACACTTGATTATCTTCACCAACAATCAAAACTAATTCATTATAATTTTTTGGCCACTTACCTTTAACTAAATTATATTGTTGTTTTAACAAATCATCATTATCTATTAATTCTGTAAAAACATTATAATTAGACATATAACTACTATAAGCACTAGAAACATTAGAAGTACCCATTCCAACTGCATCTAATACAGATGTTGGGTTAACTTGAACAACTTTATCTTCTTCTAATTTATACAAATTAGGTATTATATTATATCCATATTGAATACTAGAAGTATATCCTTTTATTTTTTTAGAATTTTTTTCTAAATAATTTTTAAAATCTTTAACATTATTCTTTTTTACATCTTTAGAAAAAGCTGTTATCATATCTTCCATAATATTTATTGATGCTATTTCATCACTCTCTACATTTGAAGTTTCCTTATCTTCTGTCATACTTTTTATTATAGTCGACATATCTACAGATTCTTTTTGAATAAGTAATGGATAAGAACTTAAAGTTTCTTTTTCTGTTTTATTTATATAACTATTAATTCCATGAGATAAAGAAAGTATTAAAGCTATACCAATTATTCCAATAGATCCAGCAAATGAAGTTAAAATAGTTCTTCCTTTTTTAGTTAAAAGATTATTTAAAGATAAAGAAAGAGCTGTTTTAAAAGACATATTAGTTTTTTTATTTTTTCTTTTTTTAACTTTTTTGTTATCATTTTTAGAGTTTTTAGCTTCAAAAGAATTTGTATCTCCAATAATTTCTCCATCTTTTAATTCAATTATACGAGTAGAATATTTTTCTGCAAGTTCAGCATTATGAGTTACCATAATAACTAATCTATCATTAGCAACTTCGCTCAATAAATCCATAATTTGTGTACTTGTAGAAGAATCAAGTGCTCCTGTTGGTTCGTCTGCTAAAAGAATATCAGGATCATTTACTAAGGCTCTAGCAATAGCTACTCTCTGCATTTGCCCACCCGATAATTG
>CAJUTW010000021.1:8499-27324 GCA_910589335.1 uncultured Bacilli bacterium
TAGGTCTTTTATTAATATGATCTTCTAATCCAACTTTTTTAAGAGCTTCTATAGCTTTTTTTCTTCTATTTTTCTTATCAACCCCTGACAAAGTCAAAGCAAGTTCAACATTAGATAAAATTGATTGGTGACTTATCAAATTATAACTTTGAAAAACAAATCCAATACTATGGTTTCTATATAAATCCCAATCTCTATCATTATAACTTTTCGTACTAACTTCATTTATAATTAAATCTCCATCAGTATAATTATCTAACCCTCCTATAATATTAAGTAATGTCGTTTTTCCACTTCCACTTGGTCCTAATATTGAAACAAATTCATTTTTTCTAAAAGATAAACTAACATTATTTAATGCTGTTTGTTTAAAATCATCAGTTGCATATATTTTAGTAATATTATTTAGTTGTAGCATATTTCCTCCTTTATATTCATATTATATTTTACTATTATCATAAAACAAATACAACAAAAAAGTAATCAAATTAACGATTACTTTTTTCTAATATTTTTTCTAAATAAAGAACGGTATTCTCAATACCAAATTTATCTACATTTATAAAAAAATCATAATTATCTAGCTTTTTCCAACTTCTTCCTGTATAAAATTTATAATGTTTTTCTCTATCTTTATTAATTTTATTTATAATTTTAAAAGCTTTATCTTTATTTAAACCATAATATTTAACGGCTCTTTTAATTTTTGAATCATCATCACTATATAAAAATATTTTAATGACATCTAACCTATCTTTTAAAATATAATCAGCACAACGTCCTACTATTATACAAGGTTTTTTAGATATTCTTTTAATAACCTTTGCTTCAGCATTATATATTTGATCATCATTTAAATAATAACTATTTTTAGTTTGTTCATTATTTTCAATATATTCTTTAGCAAAACCTGATTCAACAGCCGCTAATCTAATTATTTCTTTATCATAATAAGAAATATTTAACCTTTCTGCTAAAAGTTTAGCAACATATCTTCCACCACTACCATATTCTCTAGAAATTGTTACTACTTTTTTAAAATTGTTATTATCTTTAACATCAAAAATTTCTATATCTTCTTCTTTTTTTAAACTTTTACCTAATTTAGAATATTCGGATGTAAATATAAATATTGTAAAAATAAAACATAAAATATCCGCTATAGCCCCAGCATAAAGAATTCCATATATTCCTTTATTTAAAACCTCTGCTAAAAATAAAGCAATAGGAATAAATAAAATAATTTGTCTAACAAACGTTACTATAGTAGATTTTTTAACATTTCCTAGAGATTGAATCGAAATACTCGTAGTTATTTCAAATGCATTTAAAGAAATAAAAAGTAAAAATGAATGGCACATCAAAACAGCAAAATCAATAAATAATTGGTAATTAATATCATTCTTATCTATAAATAAACTTGCAATTTCGTTTGGAAAAATTATAAATAAAATATTAAAAAATACTCCAACTATAAAATTAATAATTAAAATTTTTTTAATAGTTTCTCTAACTCTTTCCTTTTTACCTGCTCCATAATTAAATCCAATAATAGGTTGTGCTCCAATAGAAACACCTAAAACAGTAGAAATAAACAAACTATTAATCTTAGAAATTACACCATAAACTGATAATGGAATATCAGATCCATATTTTGTCAATTGTCCATACTTTGTCATTACATTATTCATAAAAACAAATAAAACAAGAATTATGCTTTGAGTAATAAACGAAGATAAACCTAAAGATAATATTTTCAAAACATTCTTAGTCATATAAAAATCTTCTTTAACTAATTTAACAGATTTAAGTTTTTTAAGATAGATAACAGCTATTAAAAAAGAAATAAATTGACCAATAATAGTTGCAAGTGCTCCTCCCTTAACTCCCATATTAAAAACGAAAATAAATATTGGGTCTAAAACTATATTTATTAAAGCACCAATCACTAACATTACCATTGAATACTTAGGAGAACCATCAGCTCTAATTATGATAGATAATGAAGAATATATAATCATAAAAGGCGAACCTAAAATTATAATTCTTCCATAATCTAAAGCATATTTATAAACATTTTCTGTACAACCAAAAAGGTAAACTAATTTTGGTAAAAATAAATAACTAATCGTCATTAAAACAAACGAAATAATTACCATCAAAGTAATTGATTGCCCAATATTTTTACTAGCTTCTTTCTTTTTTCCTTCTCCTAAACGAAGAGATAAATTAGCTGCCGCTCCATTTCCAATTAAACCTGCAGTTGCATTAAAAATAATAATTAAAGGAAATATAACATTAGTAGCAGCATTACCTAAAGTTCCAACTCCCTTACCTATAAAAATTTGATCAACAATATTATAAATTGAATTTATCAACATACTTATAACACAAGGTATTGAAAAAGAAACTATCAATTTATTAATATTATCTTCTCCTAAATTTAATTTTTTCATATATAATCAACTCCTTCACTAAAAAATAACATAATTCCTAATATTTGGATTTACGTTATTTAAATTCAAACTAATAAAGTATAACACAATGATTTATTTCTCGTAAGAAAAAATTATGAAACTTTTTTTCTTTTATTAAACTTTAAACCTTTACTTTCAAGTTCATCTATAGAAAGCATTTTATTATTTAAAACCTCTTTTAGTGTATATCTTATCTCAGAAGAACCATCTAAACTAGGAATAACAATATAAACACGATCACTTTTAACCTCATCAAATTCATAATAATAACTTTCATCTTCATAAAATGTTTCTAAAGTATTTATAGTATTATCTGTATTTTCTTCTACAATTTTAAATAATAATTTATATTCATCTTCCTTATAAGTACAAAAGTCAGGCTGAACCAAAGTCCCTTTAGGAACAAAGTAATAATCATTACTATTTTCAATATTACATTTATAAAAATCAAACTCATCCCCAGAATATAATTCATATTTTTGATTAAAACCTAAATATAATAAATCCTTATAGAAATTTCCAATAAATTTCTTATCTTTTTTTAAATAATCAACTAATGCTATCTTTTTATTGTCTTTAATAATATTAATGTTATCAAAACAATATGTATAAATTTTAGTTTTACCATTAAGATAATAAAGTTTAGCTTCTTGGTGACATTCCTTATTTTCTTTAACATCTATTTGATATGAAATATCTTCATTTTTGTAAATCTTTTTTATATCAAAATCAAAAATTAAAAAAGAATACACTAAATCATCTGAATCATGTAATGATTCATTAGGAGAAACTAATAATTTTCTCTCTATTTTATGAAAAATACCTTGATATACTTGTTTCATTGAAATATCATCAACTTTAGAAATATTAAAAATAGGAATATTTCCTGATTTTACTTGAAAATAATCACATAAAGCAAAAATAATTCCTAAAAATATCAAAATAATTATAAATTTAACTATAATATTAAATAAATTTTTCTTCATATTTAATTCCCTCTTTATTATAATTATTGTAACAAATTTTTCAAAATAAATAAAGAAACTTTTTTATAGTAGTTTCTTTATCTTTCTCTTAATAATATTTTTAGTAACTAGTAAATAATTTGATAATTCATTCTTAAAGTTTTTTATATTAAATTAGTTAAAAACTTTTAAAAATAATTTAAAAAAATTATCATCAGGCAAAAGAATTAATTCTACAGTTTCTTCATTTATATTTCTTATTATCTAAAAAATAAGTATCTTTGATTAAATCTTTTTTCTTTATTAATATCATAGTTTAATTAAACATTTATCATCTATTTAACACGCATACACATTCAACGTGCGTTGTTTGTATATTATGAATAGTTGACATTTATATGTTTGGGTATAACTGACTATGTCATAATATACATATCAAATTTGAATTAGGTATTCACAAAAGTACATATTCCGAATAAAAAAATCTAAAATCTAAAAATATGATTCAAACCCTTATGCTTAAACAGTTATCCCAAATTTATGACTATTCAATAGACTGGCTTGTTGGGAGAAGTGAACAAAAATATATAAAAAAGCAAAAGTAGTAACATAAAATTTGTAGTTGTCAATAAAAAGTAAACACTAAACAAGTATTATTGAAACCCTAATTGAGTTCTATATTCTATTGGGGTTTTATATTGTAAAGCATAACTAGGTCTTAAATAATTGTGATCATTTATAATAGCATTATTATAATCTTCAACGGTTTCCTAATCATCTTGATTGAAATCTATGTACATTTCTTTCTTTAACCATCCATTTTTGGACTCAATTATTGGATTGTCTGTTGGGGTTGCTATTAGACTCATCGACCTAGTTATGGTATAATCTTTATGTACTTGTGAAAGTGCAATTGATGAGTATATGATTCCTTGATCGCTATACATAATCGTATCTTGTGATTCATATCCTCTTTTTATTTTACTTTCTAACAAACTTTCTAAAGCTAATTTGTGATTTATTGGATTACTACAATATAGAAATAATTTTACATTTGAACCAATTATCTCATTATTAAAAACATCCACATAATATGTCCAATGATTTTTAAACCATATCATTATTGTATCTGTTACGACTTTTTCTAATGGCCTTGTCGTATTCCAATTATTATTTATCAAATTAGAATATTTAATGGATTCCTCTCCTGGTTTCTTTTTAGAAGTTAGTCCATCAATACCATTTTCTCGATATTTTTTATCCAATTATTGATCATTCTATTATTTAATCCCGTCTCTCTAGTTATGTCCTATGTACTTTTCTCTAAATCTAGTGCTGGTTTAATTGTTTTGTATTTTTCTTCTGCTGTCCAATGCTTAAACTTTTGTCCTTTACTTGCCATTTCATTATCTTCTTTTTTTATTTAAAATGAGTTAAAGTTAAAACTTATATTTAGTTTCCAAATGTATATGAATATAAAGGATATAACGAAAATAATCTCATATACTCGAAACCTAATAAAACTAATACTAAAGGCACAAAAAGTATCAAAAGTCCCAAAAATATAGTTTGAACATTATTCTTTTTCCAAGCAGAAATAGTTAAAATAAGCATTGCCAAAATTATTCCAGAGAAAACTTGGATAAAGATTTTTAATAAAATCAAGCCTATAACCAGTATCCCAGATGAAAGATTATGATAAATAGATATATCTTTTGCTGACAGTAAAAAGCCATTTATTGGGAATGTGCTAGAAACACTAATGAATCTACAAACAAATGGTAAAATACAAAATAATAAAACTATAATTATTGTTGCTTTGACTTTAGTTTTAATAATTGCTTTTTTTCCTTTATTTGTCGCTTGAAGTATATTTACTGCCTTATTTTGATACTCAATCGCCATAACATTGCAAAACATAAATATAATACTTAAAGTTAGAAAAATAAAGTCATTAAGTATGCCCTCATCCATTACTCCAAATAAATATAAGTATCCAGTATCATAAATGTAATTTCCATCATTCTCTTTTACATACTTATCTTGTTCTAATACTTTCTCAAAGGTAGGATAAAAAGCAGTAATACTGTACCATTTTACTTTCATTGCTTCTCCAGTTGTATCATTTATCTCGCCTTTTGCAATTTGTTCATCAATTTCTGATATTTTTGAAAAGGCTTCATCAAATCTTGATTTCTCTGCTTTTATAAGTTGTGTTTTTTCTTCAGTTGGCTTTCCCTCTAATTTCAACATAATATTTTGATAATATTGCTCTTGAAGTGATGGACTATATCTTCTTTGTAATTCGTTATAACAAATTAACAGACTAAATATCAAAATAACTATTATTCCTTTATTAGTTATTAAAATTTTATAAAGTTCGTGTTTGAATAAAGAAGTATGAGGCTTAAATTTCAATATAAAGTTTTTAGTAGATCTTTTTAATTCTAAACTTTTACCTTTTAAAAAGAACTTAACACACAAGAAAATTCCTAGCCCAAGCAATCCCACTATCATAATCCAAGAAAAGGTTATTCTTGAAATTGGATATTCAAAAAAATCAAAGTTTAAATATGAGCCATATAAATTTTCTGTTTTTAAAATACCAAATATATTTAAGTGTTTTATTATATTAAGATTAGATACCGCTGGTATAATTTTATAAAATAACCAACTTATACCTAAAAATGATATACCTAACATATAAGGAAGTATCATACTATCAGAAATAATGCAAATGGCTGTAATAATAGTACCGATTTCAAATACAACTATTCCTTTTGTTAAAATAGAAATAATAAGATATTCTAATATACTTCCATTAAAATTGCTTTCCATATATGGTGCTAAAGATTGCAATTTTATTCCTAAATCATTAAATCCACCAAATATTCCAAAAAACAAATAATTTATACTAAAAAGCAAAATGCTAAATATTATACAATGAATAAACAGGGCTATAATTTTTGCAAAAATACTATGTACTACTCCATACTTTGTACTACGAGTAACATAAAATAACTTCTTTTCTTTTTCTTCAGTTATTAAATTTCCAATAAATAAAAATGTAATTAAAATCAAAAGTATGTCTGTTCCTATATTTTCAATAGTTGATACTATTGTTTTTGATGGTATAAATTTAACATTACTAGAATTTAACTCTGAATAATCTTTTGTGCTTTTCTTTATATTGCGAGTAGAAAAATTACTTTCATCTTGATTATTAAATATAGAAATACCCTCTAATTTACCTTTGTCTTTTTTTATGCCTTCTAAATAATCATCATATCCTGATACTTTGACTTGTTCATTATATATTTCATTAATAAAAATTTGTTCTTGCTCTAATGATGAAGTGAAATGTAAATAATTTCCTGATTTATATATTTCATAATAGGTTTCAAAAACCCCTGGATTCGCATTTAGTTCCTGTTCAACAAAAGAACTTCCAATTTCATTTTTCTGCATATTTAATATATCTATTACAAAATAAATACCATCAATATCTTTTTTTAATTTTTTTACATATTCTTCTTTTTCACTTTCACTCATATTTAATATTTCAGTTTGAAACATTTTGTAAGAAGAAAGTGATGGTCTTTTTTCATTTTCTAAATTTGTGTACCAAAGAAAAAATATATTTATAATTAACAACAAACAAGTTATAAAAACAAAACTTTTCTTATTCCATATTTTTTTTAATTCAAAATAGATTAAACTCCACATATCTATTCATCTCCAAATAATTTCATATATACTTCTTCTAAACTAGAAACATTATTTTTTTCACAAAGAGCCTCAACTGAATCCGTATCAATTATCTTTCCTTTTTTAATAAGAATTATTTTATTTGCCACAGACTCAATATCAGATACAACGTGTGTAGAAACTAAAATTATTTTTTCTTTTGATAATGTAGAAATTCTTTCTCTTATTCGCACTCTCTCTTTCGGATCTAACCCTGCAGTAGGCTCATCTAAAACTACTATTTTAGGATTTCCAAGAATTGCTTGTGCTATTAAAATTCTTTGTTTCATTCCTCCAGAGTATGTTCCTATTTTTTGATCTTTAACTTCCATCATATTAACATAATTTAGAACTCTTTTGATTTCATTATTTAACTCTTTTTTTGGTATGCCTTTTAAAGTCGCCATATAAGAAAGAAATCTTGTGCCAGTAAAACTATCATACATTCCCTGCTGTTGTGGAGCAAACCCTAGTAAACTTCTATAAGAAGCACCCAATTTTTTTATATCTTCTTTATTCCATTTTACATTTCCTTTTGTTGGACTTAAATTACCCGTAATTATATTCATAAGAGTTGATTTTCCTGCTCCATTTGGACCTAAAAGTCCATATATTCCATTTTCAAAAATCAAATTAACATCTTTAAGGGCTTTTTTATTTTTGTATTCTTTTGAAATATGTTCAAGTTCTAGCAATTTTACTCACCCCCATAAACTCTTTTAATTCCTTTAAAATTATCTTTTCCAGAATAAAAATCTTTTTTACTAATTACTCCATATTTATTGCTATGAGTAGTCCATGAACCATCACTATTAAAAGTAACATCAGAATCATATATTGCTAAAACTTCTTTTTGAGATGTACTAATTATTTCTATAGAAAATCCTGTACTCTTATTAACAATTTTTGATTCTGTCATCTTACCTGTATCTACATCAATAAAATAACTTATAGGATTTTTGCCACTATTTGTTATACATAATAATTTATTATCAATTACTCGATCAATCCAAACATTAGATAAGTTGGCTAAAGTTTCTTCCTTACCAGTTTTTAAATCAATTTTTAAGATTTTGCTATTTCCATCTATGTTATAATACAAATTTTTTTCATCAACCGTATATGTGCGTGAAGGTGCTTTCACACGATAAACTTCTTTTAAGGTATCATTATCAATATCAAGAAGTGCAAAAACATCAGAAGAATTTTTATACAAATCATTATTATTATGTTTTTCTTCATCAGTCACTTGTCCACCTAAATCTATACCATATAAAATAAGGTTTCTCCCTGTACTGCCAATAACTTTCCAATCAATATTGTCATTTTTATTCATCGAAAGAATAGTAGATTCTTTTTTAGTATTGAAATCTAAATAGATAAGTTTTCGTTCACTAGAAGTGCTATAAGCATTTCCACCAGTATATTTAGTTTCAACTTTTTTTGCAATCAAATAAATTCCATTACCACTACCAATTACAAAATCTTCTATTGTAGCATTATCATCAAATGTATAAATCTTCTCTCTATTTGTCCCATCTAAATTTAATTTATATAATACGGCTTTGTTGCTTTCCACATTACTTTTTGATGTTTCTCCTAAAACTCCCATTGCAACCTGCCCTGATGTATCTGTGCTTTTACTTATAACATAAATTTTATTATTCCAAATAAAGACTTTAGAATCAAATTGAAATTCATCTTTATTAAAAACTGAAGTACAATCTTCTGTTTTGTGAGTACAAGCAGAATTATTACATAAATGTATTTCTTGTTTTGTTTTAAAATCAATATACATTAAGTGTTTAGCAAGTTTGCCATTATTTAATCTGTTATAATCTGTTAAATAATAATATCCATCATTTGTAGTAGCACCATTACTTAAAAATTTTAAATCACTGCTATTATTTGTAACTTCCCCTTCTTCACTTTTAGATGGTAAAAATACTTCTTTTATATTTTTCTGACATCCACAAAGTGTAAAAATTCCACCAATTATAATTAAAATCGCTAATAGTTTTTTCATAATATATCAAATCCTTTCTTTAAACTATTTAACTAAATATCAAATATCTAAATAATACCTGACTTTTTCTTTGAATTCCTCTAGTCTTTTATTCTTTAATATATTGTGAGGACATTCTTTTCCAGTAAAATCGTGATGAGTTTTTATAGCACTAATATCTAAATTGTAAGATTTAAAAAGATATGCGACTAACTTGGTAGCATTATCAAATGTTTGATTAAAATCGCCATCTTCATTTACACAAAGTTCTATACCTATGCCATAATCATTTCCTTCTTTATCTCCTGCGTGATTTGCTCTTTCATCATCTGGAATATGATGATAAATTTCCTTATCATCAACTGTATAATGCCAAGATGTGGGGCTTTTGTTATTGTTTTTTAAAAATGTTGCGTGATTAGCAGCACCAACACCTTTTTCAAAATTGTCTGTTTCGTGTATAACTCTGTATTTAATAATTCGTTTTTCTAAAGGTCTTGCTGATGTATTTGTGTCTATCAATTTTGTAAAAACCGGAACACCATACACTTCTTTCGGAAAAACTGAAGACTGCTCAATATTTTTACTTTTATTATCTACTTGTGTGCTAGTTTTATCTGATATTTCATTTTTACTTGCGTGAGATAATTTTAATAGATTATTCCCAATATGTATAATAAATAATGATAATAGTACAAATATAAATATCTTGATTTTAGGTTTTAATTTTTTTCTTTTATATCTTCTCTTTTGCTGCATTTATCTAACTCCTTACTAAGCCATTTTAGACTTACAAGAATATGATATAAAACAAAAGTCAAAAATCCGTCAAATTTATAATTTTTTTTATTTAATATTAAAATAATTACTTGCCGTATTAAGAGTTATACCTTTTAAAGTTGCCATTTCTTCTATTGTAACAAAAGCATATCCATTCTTTGATAATTCTTCCATTGCTAGTAATGCCCCATCAATTGATGTTTCATATAAATCGTGTAATAAAATTATTCCTCCATCATGAGCATTATCAATAATATACTTTGCTATTTTATTCTTATCTTTATATTTCCAATCTTCAGTATCTAAATCCCAAAGAATATTATACATATTAGCAAGATTTTTAATATTTTTATTTGTATTACCATACGGAGGTCGTAAATAAAGAGTGTTGCTACCAGTTACTTCCTTTATTACATTGTTTGTTTTTTTAATTTCATCTACTATTTGATTATTGTTTAGTTCAAAAAGGTTTTTATGGTTATAAGTATGACTTCCTATTAAATTACCCATATCGTATGCTCTTTTCAAAGTATCTTCATAAGTTTTTACACGATTACCAACAACAAAGAAAGTTACACGTGCATTATATTTATCCAAATTATCTAACAATTTATTGGTAGTTTTAGAATTTGGTCCATCATCAAAGGTAAAAGCGATCAGTTTTCTATTTTTAAACTTATTTATATCTCTTTCAGAATTATTTATAGGTTCATTATTTGTAGTATAATCAGTAGTATTATTATCAATATCTTGTCTATTGTTTGGAATTTGATAACTATTATTTTCATTTAAAAGAGTATTTTCCTCTTGATTCTCCTTTTTTTGATTATCAATAACTTGTTCATTCTCATTTATCAAAGACTCATTTTCACTAATACGAAAAGACTTTAAGATATTGTTTACACAATTTAATATTAAAACTGTAAAAATAATAAAACAAATTACTTTTATTCTATATTTTAATTTCTTTTTAATATAAATTTTTCTTTTTCTCATAAAAAAACTCCTTGTCGTGCCATTTTAGGCTTACAAGGATATGATATAAAATAAAAGTCAAAAATCCGTCAAATTTGTATTTTTATTATTACTTTTGCACCATTTTTTTCATCATTGTCAAGTTTTAGTTCTCCACCGTGCTTATTACATAGAATACGACTTATAGTTAAACCCATACCATAATGTCCATCTTTATTATTTGAAATAATCAATTTATGATTTCCAGATAAAACACTTTCACTAAAACCAATACCATCATCTTTTACAATAATTATCAAAAAGTTATTTTTTATCTCAAATGAAATTTTTATTTTTTTCTTTGCATATCTTAAGGCATTATTTATAATATTTTCTACTATTCTATAAACAACATCAACATCAATGTTAAAAGTTCCGTTTGATATATGATCTGTAATTTCTAATTTAATCTCTTTAGATTTAGTCATTAATGAAAAATCATTACAAGCATTTTCTATAAATTCTTTTACGCTTACTTCTTTACGCTCAATTTTTATTTCATCTAATTGATTTATAGCACGAATAGAATTAGTATAGTTTTCTAATCTTTCAGTTGTTTTATTTATATTATTTATTATTTCAATAATTTTTTCATTAGATAAATCTTTATGTTCTAAATTTTCTTGTAAATATTCTGTGTACCCTTTTATAATGGTAATAGGATTTCTTAAATCGTGAGCAACAGAAGTTTGTAGAATTTTTCTTTCTTCTATCATTTTCCATAATTCTTTATAATTTTCTTCTAACGCTTTTCGCATTTCTTCAAATGAAAAACACAACGCACCCATTTCATCATCAGATTCATAAAAAACATTAAAATCAAGATTTTCTTTTGCTATTTCTTGCATTGAATTTGCTAAAATTCTTAAAGGTTCTTTTAATTTTCTTTTATAAAAAACAAATCCTGCTATCAAAATACCACTAATTGAAAATAATAAAGGAAGTAATACCATTAACACTCCTGTTGCTTGATAAGCAAATTTTCTTTTAGGAGTAAGTTTTTCAAAACTATTTTGTACTTTTACAACTTTTATCTCAATATCATCTAATGATATATAATTTTTTGATGACTCTAAACTATTTATTATCATTGGCATTTTTACTGCTTCACTACCTAATTCAGTTTCTACTACTACATTCATTTTTTGCCCGTCTTGATTAGTAAGTTCTAATGTTAAAACAACATCATTTGAATTAGGAATTAGATAATTTCTAAATTTAGTACCACCCCAAATACATATTATTGACAATACAATGACAATTAGGAATGTACTAAAAACCACAAAAGCAAAAAACTTTCTTATTGATAATGATTTATTCATTTTTTTTAATTTTTCCAACAGTAACCAACTCCCCAACTTGTATCTATGTATTCTTTTCCAGTAACATCTTTAAATTTTGCACGAATTTTGCGAATATGCTCTTTAACTACATTATTATCTCCTAGAGCGTCATATCCCCAAATTTTTTCATAAATTTGTTCTTTATCAAAAACTTGTCCAGAATTAGCAATTAAAAATTCAATTATATCAAATTCTTTTTTAGAAAATGGTATTTCTATTTTTTCAAAATATATTTTTCTGCTTGATAGGTTTATTATTAACCCATCTGCAAGTGTCATAATTGATAAATTATTTTTACTTCTTTCATCTCGTCTTAAATGTGCTTCAACTCTAGCAGTTAATTCTTTCAAACTAAATGGCTTTGTAATATAATCATCTGCTCCATATCTAAAGCCGTTTATCTTATCTTGTTCACTAACTCTAGCAGTCAAAAAAATTATAGGACAATAAATATAATCACGAATATTTTGGCATAGTTCTAAACCATTTACACTTGGCATATTTATATCTAATATAATTAAATTAGGAGATTTAGGAATATATAATAGTGCTTCTTCGCTACTGTTGGCAACCATTACTTCATATCCCTTATCTAATAAACAAGTAGATATTAAATCTGTTATCATTTCTTCATCATCAACAACTAAAATTTTTTTCATTTTTAACTCCTTTCAAGTTATACAGTAACAGTAAATAAAGACATATACGTAAGAACACCATCAATTACTTCTTCGATAGGCAATTCTAACCAATTATTTCTAATTGAATGAAAGTTATTTTTAAAATCTTGTCTAGCAAATATTTTCTGTAATCTTATATAAATATCTTCTGGTGTATTTTCTAACATAATATATTTTTTAAAATATGTGCTTAACTTGTCTTTATCCATATTGCAATTATTTATTAAATAATAAAAATCTAATATATCTTTATATCTTGATGAAACATATCCTAATTTTAATAATGATTTCATTTTCTCTACAAAGATCTGTTCGACCGAATTTATAAGAAGATTCACACTTTCATTGAATACGTCTAAATTAAAGCAATACTCATCTTGTTCTATTTCAAAATCTTTATGTATTCCAATATCTAATTTTGCATTTATTTCATATCCAAATTTATCTTTTAAACTTATCACAACTCTTTTGCCATTATAATCTTGATGTTTTAATTCAGTAATTTTTCCTATAATATGAATAGTAACATCATCCTTATTATTGCTTAATTTATCAATAAAAGTTTTTATAGAATTTTCATCTAGTGAATATTTAATAATATTAAGTATGCGTTCTTCTAAACTATAATTTTCTAAATATTGTTCAATTTTCCAATTTTGTGGTTCATTAGCAATATTTCTATAACTTAATATAATTTCTTTATAATAATCAAAAGAAACATTACTTTTATTTTTTATAAGTTCTATCAGCACTTTTTCTTTATTATAAATATTGATTCCCCTCGAAAATTAAACTTTCCATACCCAACTCAAATAAATTATCACTTACTAAAATTTGTTTTATTCTATTATTTCTTATTCTTGTTGTTTTTCGCTTTGTTGCTAAATATATCTTATCTGGTATGACATCTGTCAAATTATGATAATAATAAGCATATTCATCAGTAATAATTGCTTCTGGATTTTTTTTAACAATTATTTCTAAATAATGAACATTTTTTATCGTTTTTTCACCATTTTTTTGACCCCTACTGAATAGTTGATTTTTCCTTTATTTATAAGGGCTTATTGCCTATTTAACACACATACACATTCCACATGATAAGTTCTTGGAAACATATTAAAAGGCTTTATATATTCAATTTCATATACTTCACTTAAAATGACCAAATCTCTCATTAATGTAACAGGATCACACGAAACATAAATTAAATTTTTAACTTCTAAAGTTTTTAAATAACTTATAGTCTTTTTATCAAGACCTGCTCGTGGAGGATCAACAATAATAGTATCAACATCTTTAAATAAATTCACTTTATTTTCAACTTTATCATTTAAAAAAGTAATATTTTTGCATCCATTTAAATCCTTGTTTAAAAAAGCATCATTAATATTTGATGAATTATAGTCAATTCCTATAACTTCTTCACAATAACTACTTACATAAATACCAATTGTTCCAGTACCACAATATAAATCTAAAACTTTTTTAGGTTTAGTCTGCTTTATAACTTCTCTAACTTCATCATATAACACCTTAGTTAAAAAACTATTTACTTGAAAAAAAGAATCAATTGATTGCAAAAACTTATACTCACCTATCTCTGTTAAAATAGTCTCATTTTTTGATATAACCTCATTATTTAAAATCAAAACATTAACTTGTTTTTCTAATAAAGAAATATTTTTTATCTTTCGAATAATTTCAACCATAGAATATTCTAGATTATTACTTGTTTTAATAACTACTTTTGTAATACCACAATTAATCTTCTTTAATATTTTTATTATTTCATTTATCTTATCATTCACAAGTAAACAATCTTCTATTTCAACGATATCTTTAGATTCATTCTTATAAAGACCAAGTTTTAAACCTTTACCATGAAGAATAATTTTATTTCGGTAAAATTGCTCATCAAGAAAAGAAATATTTTTTATTTTTACCTCTTTATTTTTTAAAAATTTCTTATATAAATTTTTAATTTTATTCTCTTTAAAAGAATTCTCATTACTATAATCTAAATGTCTTAAGCAACAACCACCACATTCTAAGTAATAAGGACATTTATTTTCTATCCTCTTAATTGATTTTTCTAAAACTTTAATAACTTTAGCTTCTAAATATTTCTTTTTTTCATTTTGTATCTCTATTAAAACTTTTTCTTTAGGCAATGCATTTTCTACAAAACAAATTTTATCATTAACGTAAGTAATTCCTCTACCAAAATCATCTATCCTCAAAATATCAACTATCATATAATCCCTCTTTTTTCCATTATAACATACATATTAATAAATTTATTATACATAATAATATTGGTGATTAAAATGAATTTAATAGACATTATTAAAAATAAACTTTCTCCCTCTAAAGATTATATCTTTAAAACTGTCAATGTTGCTGGTAAAAAAGTAGAGATTATATTTAATGAAGTCTTAACTGACAGTAACGGAATAAATGAATATATTTTAAAAGATTTAGTAAACTTAAAAAAAAGAGATTTAAATAATCTAAATAATAAACTTACAGCTTGTAATTGTAAATATATAAAAAAAGACGAAATAATTGATAATCTAAACAATGGATTTGTTATCGTAATTTATAAAGATATTTATTCATGTGAAATAAGAGCTAACTTAGATCGTGGAGTAAATACAATCGAGAGTGAACTATCTATCAGTGGACCTAAAGATAGTTTTTCAGAAACTTTTAATACTAATTTAGGTCTTATAAGAAGAAGAATCAAAAGTGAAAAATTAAAAGTTATTGATTTTACTATTGGAAAATATTCAAAAACAAAAGTAGGTCTTTTATATGTAGATGGTATTTGCAATAAAAAATTAGTCCAAAAAATAGAAAAAAGTCTTAAAATGATTGACATAGATGGAATAATTGATTCGAGTTACTTAAAAACAGCATTAGAAAACAAGAAAAAACTTTTTCCAACAATTATGATGAGTGAAAGACCAGATAAAAGTTCGATGGCCTTACTAGAAGGAAAAGTTGTTATATTAGTTGATACTAGTCCTTATGCATTAATCCTTCCTAGTCTCTTCTTTGATTTTTTTCATACAACAGATGATTATTTTCAAAAGAATATTAATACAACATTTATAAGAATAATCAGAGTCTTCGCATTTTTTATCGCAATTTTCACTCCTGCTGTTTATATAGCTGTCACCACGAGAAATTATGATTTAGTTCCTCTCCCTCTATTATTAATGCTAAAAGCTGGAAGAACTTTCGTTCCATTTCCAGCATATATCGAAGCATTGTTTATGATAGTCTGTTTCGAAATATTAAAAGAATCTGATCTAAGAATGTCTACAACTAGTGGATCAGCCATTTCAATTCTTGGAGGACTAATCTTAGGAGATGCTGCTGTATCCGCTGGAATTGTTTCACCAATTATGATTATTGTAATTGCAATCTCATCAATAGCAGGTCTTATATTTTCCTCATTAGAATTAGTTAATGCTTTAAGGATGTATAAAATAATTCTCTTAATATTAGGAACTATTCTAGGTATTTATGGTGTAGTAATTGGTGGAGTAATAATGTTTTATAATATCTTTACATCTAAAATATATGGTTATAAATATTTAGAAATAGACAAAAATGAAATAAAAGATTCAATTATAAAATTAGATAGTGATATAAAAAAAAGAAATTCTAAACTTACTAACAATGTGATAAGAGGTCGATATAAATGAAAAAATTAATACTAGCAATCATATCTGTTTTTATTATTATTTTAGCATTCTTCATAATAAAAATACCAGAATATGTCGAATTAAATAATTTGATGATAGTAGAAGGAATCGGTGTTGAATGCGATCATAAAAATTATAAAATATATTTAAAAGAAGTAATCCCTACTAAAGATGATACAGGAATAACTTATAAGTATAAAATAATTAATAGTGATAGTTTTAATTCACTAAGAAAAGCATATAAAAAAATAGAAGAAAAAAGTAAGAAAAAAATATTTTATAAAGACGCTAAATATATAATTACAAACTGCACTAAATCTAATCAAATAATTAATTATTTTAATATTGATCCCAATTACATAGAGCACACTAAAAACGAAATTGAAAAAGAAATAAAGAAAAAGTAAAGAAAAACAACTTTACTTTTTTATTATATTTATTTTATCTTCAAGCCTAAAATAGATGCTATAAAAATAGACTGTTCAACAGAAATTATCAAACCCTTCATTTTTGTTATATCAATACCTATATTATTTATAGAACAAGTAGTAAAATCTAAATCTTTTAATAAAGTTTTTTGAAATTCTGCTTCTGATAAATTACATTCTATAAATTCTAATTTTTTCCATTTAACTTCATTAAAAGAAGCTTCTTCTAAATTACAATTCTTAAAACTAACATTTTTTAAATTTGCTTTAGAAAAATTAGAATATAATAAATTACAATTATCAAAAATAATATCTTCCAAATAAGAATCAACAAAATTAACTCCAATTAAATTACAATTTTTAAATAATATTTTATTATAAGAATGATTTATTAATTTACAATTAGATAAATTACAAGATTCAAAAATAACCTTCTCTATATCAACACCCTGAAAAACACCTTTAAAAAAATCACATTTTTTAAAATAAGATTCTTTTATCTCTAAATAATCATAATATCCTAAAAACTCTTTTTCTAGATATTTACTTTTTTCAACATAAGATGATTCTAAAAAATTTTTCTCAATCAATTTTTCTATATCTAATTCTACATTCATATTACACCTCTAATATTAAAACAAATAAACTTTTATTTTAATTTATTTAATTTATCTTGAATTCTTCCTCTTCTTATTTTTTCTAAATCTTTATCTATTTTATAACCATTATCTTCTATAACAATATTACCTTCACATATATTTTTAGGCAATAAAGAAAGATCTACTTCTTTTATTTGACCTGTCTCTATATTTTCTAAAAGTGCAATTTTATCTATTATTTCATCTACTGCATATTTCATATTATCACCTTTATCCATTGGTATCAGTTTTTATTGTTTCAAAAGTTATGTTTTTACCATCAGAATTTAAAATAATTGTCCCATCATTATCAGTTCTATATATTTTAGCTCCTACTCTTTCTAACTTTTTAATAGTTACATCTTTCGGATGAGAATAGCTATTATTTTTACCAACTTGGATAACAGCAAATTTTGGATTAACTTTTTTCAAAAATTGTGCATGAGTAGAATATTGAGAACCATGATGAGCAACTTTTAATACATCACTTTTTATATCTTTATTTAATATTTCTTTTTCAACTCTATTTGTTGCATCACCTGTAAATAAATATGAAGTATCTCCATAAGTTCCTTTTAAAACAATAGAAGTGTCATTCAAATCTTCACAATCTTTTCCAACATAAATAACTCTAAATTTCATATCTGCTAAAGAAAAAGTAAAATCTTCATTTGGAGTTTCATACTTTATATTCTTATTACTCAAAGCATCTAAAACATCTTCATAAGTCTTTGTAGTAGCAATAACATCAGGCATAACGAAATGTTCTATTGAAAAATTATTAATAATATTATCCATTCCTCCTATATGATCTTCATGCGCATGAGTTCCAATAACATATTTAAAACTGTTAACTCCTAATTCATGAAAAAATTCAACAAGTTTTTCACCATCATCATTATTACCAGCATCTATTAAAAGAAACTCTTGATTATTATTTATCAAAATACAATCAGCTTGTCCTACATCAACAAAATATATTTTTAAACTACTATTCTCACTTAAATTAACAGTTGGTAAAACATCTTCATT